>JBLHKS010000030.1:0-49361 GCA_047620505.1 Verrucomicrobiales bacterium
GCCAAATTCGCGAATCTTTATCAAGATGAAACGCGAGACGAAACCGATTGAGCGCGCCGAGATCGTTTTCTTGAGCATTTTAACCCGCCAGATGCTCGCTGCAGAACGGAAGCTGCTGATTAAGGAATTGGAGCGTGGCGACGCGGGGTTCTCGGACCTGATCTGGGCGCTGCTGAACACGCCGGAATTTTTATTTATCAAATGAAGAAATTTGTCCACAGCCTGAACGATTTCGAACGCCGCGAATTCCTCGCCGGTGCCGCCCGCATCTCGCTCGGAGTCAGCATTCTCCCGATGCTTGGGTCAGCAGCTGCTCAGGAAAAGGGCAGCCCTGCCACTGCCAAAAAAGTTCTCTTCCTCTACATGGACGGCGGGATGTCTCACCTCGATACCTTTGATCCTAAGACCAGAAACGAAGTCAAAGGCCGCTCGACGCCGATCGCCACGAATGCGGACGGCATGCAGATTTCGAGCAAGCTTCCAAATCTCGCGAAGCACGGAAATAAGCTCGCGATCGTCCGAAGCCTCAGCACCAAAACCGGCGACCACGCTGGCGGCCGATATCTGATGCACACGGCCTACACGCGGCGACCGGGTGTCGACCATCCTCAGCTTGGATCGTGGGCTCAACACTTTCTCGGACGACCGAGCAAATCGATGCCGGCGAGCGTGATTGTCGCGGGCGGAAATCCAGGACCGGGCTTTCTGCCGCCGGATCACAGTCCGTTTCCGATCGGCGATCCGAACAAGGGAATCCGAGATTACCTGCCGAAAGTTGGCAAGCCGCGCTTCAACCACCGCGTCCGCCTCGCCCAGAAATTCGGCAAGGTTTTCGAAGAAAAATTCCCTCACGACGACGTCGCCGCGTACGCCCAATTCTTCGATGAGACGGTCAAGTTTTTCGACGACAAGACGGTCAACGCCTTCGACGTCAACAAAGAGCCGGCGGAGATGAAAAACCGCTACGGCAATTCGAGATTCGGTCGCGGTTTGCTTCTCGCGCGGCGGCTTTTGCAAAACGATGTGCGATTCGTCGAAGTCCGCCTGACAGGTTGGGACCGGATGCACGGCGGGCTCGACGCAGGCGACCAGATGACGGCGGCGCTCGACTCGCCGATGGCGGCTTTGTTAGGCGACTTGCAGAGCAAAGGAATGCTCAAGGACACGATGGTCGTGGTCGCCACAGAATTCGGCCGGACGCCAAAGATCAGCCAACGCGGCGGGCGCGATCATCATCCGCGTGCGTTTTCCGCTGTGCTCGCCGGAGGCGGAGTTCGCGGCGGACAGGTCATCGGTCAGACAGACGTGAAGGGAATCGGAGTGAAGGAAGACAAGTTCGAGCCGAAGGATTTGCACGCGACGATCGCCAAAGCGCTGGGTCTTCCGCTCGAAAAACGCATTCACGGTGCCGGTGGTCGGCCATTTTTCGTAGCGAATCAGGGCACGCCGATCGATCAGGCACTTGGATGATTCAGGTTTTCTGCGCGGTCGGTCGAAGCGCGAGGATCAAAGCGTTGGCCAGCGGCGTTGTTTGAGAATCGGGGATTTTTGGAGATCATCGAGCGTTACGGGTTGAAGGAACTGGCCTTTCGATTCGCGAACCCACCAATCGCCGTTCGCCTCGCGTTCCTTTGGTGTTGTGAATCGATATTCGTAGAAGGTCATTCGGATCGCGGTGGGCGGCTGATCGGCAAATGGGTTTTGGCGGAAGAGATCGGTGACTTCAGGTCGGTTTTCCAGCAATCTGGTGGCGAGGAACACATGCCAGGGCTCGCCTTTTAATGATCCGCTCGCGGCGAACCAGATTTCCCAATCCAGCCGATGATGGTAGGGCGAAAAGAATGGCGGGCGGCGTCCGGGATCGCCCGGTTTGCCGTAGAAATCGTATTCCTGCCATCGAGCCCAACCACTTTTTGGCGCTGGGTGGCTGGTTCCCTCGATCGCGATTTCATAACGAACTTTGCCGACACTACCGAAGGCTCCGTAGGTGTTGACGAGGTGAAATCGGTCGAATCCTGCGTTCATTTTCTGGTTCGGCGAGAGCAAGTTCACGACGACGGGGATGCTGAGCCCGATCACCATCAACGCAAGCGCCGCTCGAAAACCGAGAGCCGTTTTTTCTCGCCAACTTCGCTGTCCGGAGCGGCTGCGTTCGCGGATTCGGAGCCAGCAGCTGCTGGGCAGGAGTTTGCGATAGAATCGGTCGTCGATGCAGGCAAGGCATGGGATGATCGTTAGGTAATTCAGGAATGACAGGTTTCCGCTCACGATCAAATTCACTTGGAAGAGGATCATGATTACGCCTGCCCAATTCCGGAAGCCGCGAGGGAGGAGCAGGAGTGCGGGAACGATGAGTTCAACGAGGTGGTTAGCGAGAACGCCGCCTTTGAGCAGCCACTCGGGCGCTTGATGAAAGTACCAGCTGAAACCATTCGGAATCGGCTGCGTCTCGAAGTGGTAGAGCAGCGCTGAGAGCTCGTTCCAGTCCCATGCGGAGTCGCCGCGAAGCTTGATGAGGCCGGCACCGAGCATAATCCGAATGATCAGCCAACGATATAGCCAGAGTACGATCCTCGATGCCGGGGTTTTAGAAAAAGGACGTCCATCGAAGAGAGGGACGAGGAAAATCCCGAGAAACCCGGTTTCAAGAAGCTGAGTCTCCCATCCGTAACTCCAGAATTGCTGACCCACGTGAAGAATCGACATTTGAAGCGCCCAAAGGACGAAAAGCATGATGCCGTTCGCGTAGCCGAGGAAGACCGCGATCGAAATGACGAGTCCGGTCCAAGCGACGCCTTGCATGAAAGCGTCCGAGTGATTGAACCAGAAAATCGTCGGCAGCTGCCAGAAATTCGTGCCCTTTTCGGCCAAAGCGGAGAGAAGGCGGTCGGCTGGCAGAATTCCGTGTTCGCCGATCAGGCCCGGGCCCTGACGAAGGAAAATGAGAAATGCCATCGCGTAGCAGAGGCCGAGGAGGCGCACGATGAGAAATCGAGTGACCTGATATTCGTTTGCAAGCGTCGTCGTTGGCATGTACCAGCGGCGCCGCGCGGCCGGGAAAGCCGAAAAGAGGCTGCTGAGGAGGCGATTCATAGATTGGATTCGAGTGAATTTCTCAAATTGGAGTGGCGCAAATGATCGGATTGTGGGTATTGAAAATATTGTTAGGGAAACTTAATCTGTTTGGTTGCGAAAGGCTCCAGATTTTGGAGAGTCGGACGCTTATCAGAACGTGTAATTGGAGAGCAGTCGAGGCGAAAGCCCGGCCCGACTGAGCTCCCCCCCGAGAGAATGGGCGCAACTACAGAAAATGCAGCGACGGAGGTCGAAACCAGTGGGTTTTCGGGATTGTTCGTCGCGCCCACGGCTAAGGAATTGGACGAGATCCTCGATCAATTCGAAGTGCAAGAGTTGATCGGTCAGGGCGGGATGGGGGCTGTTTATCGGGCGCGACAAACGCGGTTAGACCGATTGGTCGCGATCAAACTGCTGCCTGCGTTCGCAAAGGGCGATCCGGATCAGCATGGCGAGCGATTTGAGCGCGAAGCGCGCGCGATGGCGCAGCTGAATCACCCTAACATTGTCACTGTTCACGATTTTGGCGAAACCGAAGCCGGCCATCGCTACATCATAATGGAATACGTCGACGGGCCGGATATGCATGCGTTGATTCAGGGTGGGAAGCTGAGCACAAAGCATGCGTTAGCTTGGGTTCCTCAGATTTGTGGAGCGCTGGAATACGCGCATTCGAAAAATATTGTTCACCGCGACATTAAGCCGGCGAACATCCTGATTAGTAAGGAGGGGGATGTCAAAGTCGGTGATTTCGGTCTCGCCAAACTGCTGGGAAAAAAATACCAGAATGCGATCACCCAGACGCAGGCTGCGATGGGCACGCCCGACTACGCAGCCCCCGAAGCCCTCGAAGAAGGCTCCGATGTCGATCGGAGGGCTGATATTTATTCGTTAGGCGTTCTTTTTTACGAACTCCTCACCGCCAAAGTTCCGCGCGGTGCTTGGCGACCTCCTTCCGCGTTCATCGACATCGATGTCCGAGTCGATCAGATCATCGTCAAGGCGATGCAGCCCGATCCGAATCATCGTTATCAGGATATTGGCCAGATTACGACGGCGCTAAGGGAAATGCGCAGCGCACCAAAGGTTGAAGTCCCGACTGTACCGAAGGTCGTCGCGGCGAAACCGAAGACGCTGCTGACTGGACTCGTTACGTTGCCGTCGAAGGTGGAGCTTGAGCAGCTGCTGGCTGAAAATCATCGCGTGCCTCAAAAATCCGGTGCGCGTCCGGAGACGAGAGTGGGCTCTTCCCGAAGCGGAATGAATCCGTTGGTTGTGGCTGGAATCGCGTTGGGTGCCGTGTTTCTTGTGATCGGGTTGATTCTCATGATCGCCGCAGGTGATTCGGGTAAAAAATCGAAGGAACCGCCTCCGGTGATTGTCGAAAAACCCGAGCCTGAGCCGATTAATCCCGGAAATCCCATTGTCGAGCCACCGACTATCAAAGATCCCAAAAACCCGGATCCGAGCCCCCAGGCTCCTCGATTGAGAATTGTTTCGCCAGGCGACGGCTGGGTCGACATTCTGGCTGATTTGGATTTGGACGAAGGAGCGGGTGTTTGGAAACGGAATTCGGGCGGAGGGCTGGAGCTGGATGAGATCCCCCCGCGGCCGGGTGGTCGGGCTCAAGGCTGGATGCCGTTCCCTTACGCAGCCGGACCGGCTTACGAACTCGAATTCAGTCTGGAACCTTCGGCGGTCAAGCCGATTGCGATCCACTTGCCGACTGGGCCGAGCGAAAGTGTGCTCTTTTTGATCGGCTCTCAAAGAGAGGGCGGCGACGGGACGATTTGGGCCGGTTTGAGCCAGGTCGAAGGCAAAGATGCGTTCGAGGACGGCAACCCGACGAAGACTGAGCTGAGTTTTGAGGCCGGAAAGCCGATCAAACTGGCCATTCGAGTGGTTAGTCGAGGAAAGCGAACCGGAATCATCGTTCAACATGGAGGCGAGGACGTTTTGCGTTGGTCCGGCCGTTCGGCGGAATTAAAACTCCGCGCGAATTGGAAAGGGCTGGGTGGTCGTCGAATCGCGATCGGTTCCCAAACTCCGATCCTCGTCCATTCCGCTTCGATGCGCGCGCTGCCGCGTTTCGTCGACATCCCGGATGTTGCCCTGGAACCTCAGGACGAGTCTCACCCTTGGGTGAACGCTCTCGCGATTCCAGATGTCGCCGCATCGATCATTTCTGGCGATTGGAAGCTCGAAGCGGGCGTTCTCAAGATGAGCGAAAAACCGGAGACGGCCACGCGGCCACGCTTCGAATTGCCGCTCGTCCCGCTTAACTCGTACGAGATCGAATTTCGTCTGAAAACCGAAATTGACGGCGATGTCGTTTTTCTTCTTCCCATCGATGATCAGCATTTTGCTCCGCTTCATCTTTCGGCGAGTGGCGACACATCCGGTTTGGATCTTGCGACGGCCGGGATCAGCGCGATCGGCAACTCAACGGCCATGCCGTCTCCAATCGAAACCGGCGAATCTCACCTCGGTCTGATTCAGGTTCGCCGAAAAGACGACAGCGTGCAGATCGCGATGAAAATCGATGGAACGTCGACTTTCAGCTGGATTGGAATCGCCGATGAGCTGCCGACCGACACGGATTGGCCGGTTCGAGATAAGACTCGAGTTACCGTGGGCGCGACCGCCGTTCTTCAGCTCGAATTCATCCGAATTCGTGGTGTGGATCCGAAGTCGATTCCGGAAATGCCGATGACTCCGCCGGAGCTTGATGGCGTTCAGCTGCGTTTGACTGAGCTGGAAG
Source organism: Verrucomicrobiales bacterium (assembly GCA_047620505.1). Taxonomy (GTDB): domain Bacteria; phylum Verrucomicrobiota; class Verrucomicrobiia; order Verrucomicrobiales; family DEV007; genus JBLHKS01. The sequence goes on from JBLHKS010000030.1 coordinate 5,837, forward strand.
GAAAGTTTGGAGAAGAGCTCGCAACGAAGGTTGATGAGGTGTTTCAAGGGCGAGTTAACGGCTTGAGTGAGCAGTACAATGCGGCTTTAAATACGCTGATTGAGGTCGCGAGAGCGGACGGCGATCTTCCTCTGGAGGCCGCTGCTGAACGCGAGCGGGATTTTCTTCGAGGCGGTGGTGAAATGCCAGCGGAAGACCCGCCTGAAATGCCGGAGAAGCTCAAAATGCGGCGAGCGGTTTACCGGGATTTGATGGCTGACCACCTTGCTGAGCGCGCGGAACTTGCTCTGCCGATTTATCGCGAATATGCGGAGGCGATCAGTGGGCTGATTCTTGAATACGCCGCGCTTCAGAACGAGGATGCCGTCGTTTTCATCACGAAAACGAAGAAGGAACTCGACGCCAACATCGAGCAGCTGCTGGAGAGCGTGGACCTCGATTCGGCGGGCAGCACGAGCTCAACTTCACCGCCTACCGACCCGGATGTGCCTGCGATGGCGGCGGTTTTGCAGCGGCCGGAATTTCCGATCGCGCGGCCTGATGATCGGGGCAAAGTGATCGCGTTTTCTCGAAAAGATGAGCCGATGGCGAACCCGGAGGTAGCTGAAATTCCCGCGGGTCTCTCGACAACCGTCGTCGCAATCGCCGGCGGGCCGGACGTGACCGTCGCGCTGAAGTCGAACGGTCGGATTGAAGTCTGGGGTGCGTTCACAGGGCCGGTTCCCGTCGAAATCGCGGACATGAGCCGCCTGACGAAAGTTGCCATTTCTAACGGTGATGCCGGGTTTCATTTCGCGGGTCTCAACGAAGATGGCGAGCTGAATTTCTATGCCGATGGTTGGGATGAAGAGGCGATGGCGAATTTCAAAAACCAAGCTCAGCTGATTTCGATGCCGGTGGACTTTTTCATCGTTCCGAGCGGTGGAATGGCCGTGAAATCGGACGGCGGTGTTGGGATTTGGGGGCCGGTCGGCGTTGGTGGCCCGGATCTGAGCGCCGATTTTAAGCAAGTCGTCAAATTGGCCGCCGGCCCCGGAATTGTGGCGGGCATTCAAGAAGATGGCTCGGTGATCGGCCTCGGACCTGGCGCTGGAATGGTCACTTCGCAGGCGGAGAAAGCGCGAGAAATTGCGTTTGGAACTCAGGCTGAAACTGGAGCGGTGATTCTCCTTCCGGATCGAACCGCGTTGGCGGTTGGCGATTTCGCTAGGCATCAGGAAAGTCTGGCTGAGCTCACGGACATCCAGAAAATAGTGGCTGGATATTATGGATTTGCCGTCGATGTCGGTAATGGCGATTGGAAATTTTTCGGTCGCGAGCTCGATCCGGAGTTTTGCGCTGAGCAGGCCAAGGGCTGCATCGATTTGGTTATCGGGCGGGACTATGTGATCGGGTTGCAGGCGAATTAAGGGATTCGCTAATTGATGTTTCCACGGTTTTCGCGTTGCGCGAAGCCGAACCAGGCCCATCATTTTGGAATGGTAAAAAATGACCCCCGCCGTAAATACTGGAAGGAAACCCAGGACATCACAGACGAGGCGGTTTTTCGCAATCGTCGGCAGTTCATGAAAAGTGCTGCCGCAATCGGTGGCGGCAGCTTGATCGCAGGATCCGCTTTTTCCCAGGCTACGGAAGCCGCGGATTTCGATGTGAAATATCACGTCCCTTTCAACATGGCGACGCAGGATCTTTTCCCTGCGAAGAAGAACGAAAAATACGCGGAGATCCCTGAGGGCCGCGAGATGACCGACATCAAGGATGCGCTGACCTACAACAATTTTTACGAGCTGGGTCTCGATAAAAATTGCTACGTGAACGCCAAAAATTACCAGCCGTTCCCGTGGGAGATCGAGCTTGCCGGGATGTGCAACAAGCCGCGGAAAGTCTCCTACGATGACCTCATTAAAGAGTTTGCCGGTGCGATGGAAGAGCGGATTTATCGTTTCCGCTGCGTCGAGGCCTGGTCGATGGTCGTCCCTTGGACTGGTTTTCCTCTCGCGGATCTTTTGAAAACGGCTGATCCGACTTCGGCAGCAAAATACGTCAAATTCACAAGCATTAATCGACCGGCAGAGCTTCCAGGTCAGAAGTCGGCAACTTATTACAAGTGGCCATATTATGAAGGCCTTCGGCTCGACGAAGCGATGAATCCCATGGCCCTGGTCGCCGTCGGGAGCTACGGCCGGAACCTGGCAAAGCAGGCGGGCTCACCGATTCGCATCATCACTCCTTGGAAATACGGCTACAAAGGTCCGAAAGCGATCGTTAAGATCGAGTTCACCGACGAACAGCCGGGAACTTTCTGGAATGATGCGCAAGCGAAGGAGTATGGCTTTTACTCAAATGTTGAACCCACGAAGCCGCATCCGCGTTGGAGCCAAGCTTCGGAGCGTGTTCTTGGAAAAGGGGCGCGAGTTCCGACTCTCCTTTATAACGGTTATGAAGAAGAAGTTGGAGATCTCTACACCGGAGATGAATTTTAGGTCTCTGAAAGTGGCCGGCGTAGGATTTTTCTCGTGAGATGCGGGGCCGAATCCGCGTGTTTTTCTTGAATGAAAACACCTGAGCAGCTGCTGACCGAATTTGAGCCGCAATCGACCGGCTTGATCACTCCGGACGTTCACGTATCGGCGATTCGGCACAGTCCATGCGGTAAAATCCTTGCCGCGCCAGCGTTTGATCAGACCATTCGGCGTTGGGACCTGACGACCGAGATCACCAAGGAAACCGGGCCGGCGGAATTGAAGCCGGTCAATGGACACAACGGATTCGTTACCGCGATCGGTTTTCATCCTTCGCGATTGATCGCGTTCAGCGCGGATTCGTGGGGCGGCTTGCAGGCTTGGCCTTACCTGGGTGATGAGCCTCAGCCTATCTGGACGGCGACCGAGGCTCACGACGGCTGGATTCGCGATCTCGCGGTTAGTCCGGATGGTGACTGGCTGGCGACTTGCGGGCGCGACAAAATGGTTCGAGTCTGGTCAACGACCGAAGGTAGGGCCGGGGAATTCGAAGGTCACAAGGAAGATGTTTTCGCGATCGGAGCGCATCCAAGCGGAAAATGGGCCGTTTCGGGCGACTTGGCGGGCCGCGTGATTCAATGGGAGGTCACGACGGGCAAGATCGTTCGGGAATTCGACTGTTCTGATTTTTACGAGCTTCACCGGCTTCAGGACTTGGCTGGAATTCGGAAGATCTTCTTCGATCCTGAAGGAAAGACGATGCTGATCGCAGGCTCGATTCCAACTGGCGGCGCGAATTTTCGCGGTCGCGCCCACGTTCGGATGATCGACTTCGAATCGGGCGAAACGCGCCATTCAGTCGATCTCGGTGAGGAAGCGAAAGACGTTTTTGCCCACGATGTTCATCTCCACGAAGACGGATTCTTAATCGCCTGCACGACCGGTCAACCGGGCGCGGGAAAACTGATTTTCCACGTTCCAGGCGAGGAAGAGCCGCTCTTCACGTTGAGCAAGGGAACGATCAATTGTCACAGCTTGAGCGTTTCCCCTGACGGCCAGCAGTTGCTGGTTTCGGCGACGAATTCCGGTTCGAACGGAAACGGCCAGAGGCTCGACAAAGAGGGAAACTACATGTCGAATCATTCGCCGATCCACACTTTTTCATTCGGCAAGCCGGCGGAAGCGGAAAAGGCGGCTTGAGCCGAGTGCTGAGGCAAGTCTCAATTGTCGGACAAGAAAGGCGCGTAGCGCTCTAACTTGAATAGCCGTGGTCGCAGGCGAGCTTGCGAGCCAAGGCCACGGGGTGTTTGCGAAAAAATCCAGAGCCGCGTAGCGGCGATACTTCACGGTGGCGCCGCTACGCGGCTTATGTGTTTGGGGTCGGATTCCGTGGCCTTGTCTCGCTCAGGCTCGACGGCGACCACGGCTATTCAAGTTACTGGCGCTACGCGCCTCAAGAGCCCTTGGTCGAACACTACTCAGTTTTTGGTCAGCTTCGTGAACCACTCGCTGCCTTTTCTCGCGAACATCAGAGTTAGCTCGCCCTCGCTGGAGGTTGCCTCGTCGCAGATCGCCATCACGAATTCGGCGTCGGAAAGTGGGTGCTTGGAAAAGATCACGTTGTCGCAGATCACGAGTTCGGCGTCGAAATGAATGATCCTGCCTTCGATCCTCTCCCCGCCGATTCGCCGGCTTCCAAGGTGGAAACCTTTGTGGAAATCCGGGCCAGCAGCAGCTGCGTCTCGGGCGTCGACGAAATGCGGATCTTCTGGCAACAGGCGGGTCCGAAACGAAGTCCAAACGCCGTCGGACGACTCCAGCGCATCGATCTCTTCGACCATTTTGAGTTTGGCGAGCGCCTCGTCGTCTAACAAATCGATCTAAGCTGGTTTAGCGAGTTCAAAGAGAAAATCCGCCGGAATTTCGCGCGGCGGATCCATCACGCGGACGATTCCCCAAGTGATGCAGGCCACGCCGATCAGAATGAAGAACGCCCGGATGCCTTTTTCGCCAATGATGCGGAAAAGCATCGATTTCTGAAGTTCTTCGTTCTTGAGGAACCAGTCGTATTTGGCGAAGGCGCAAATTGCAGTGAAAACCCCGGCGGCGAAAAGGAAAACGGTGAGCAAAAGAGTTGGATTCATCGATCAGCAGTAGATTTTTGGACCAAAGAGATTGCCGAACATGATGGGCGGATTCTAGCTGTTCGGGGAAGACCCCGGCAAGGGCAAACTGATTCGATTCCAGCAGCTGCTGAATTTTCGCGCGGTCCAGGCTCGAAAAGGCCGCTTGAGTTTTGGCAATTCGAACCGGGCGTGCTAGAAGAAGGCAACGATGAAGTTTCTCGACTCACACGTTCACATGGTCTCGCGAACCACGGACGACTACCAGCGCATGGCCGCGGCGGGGACCGTGGCGATTATCGAGCCGTCTTTCTGGCAAGGTCAGCCGCGGACGAACGCCGGGACTTTCAAGGATTATTACAACTCGCTCCTTGGCTTCGAGCGCTTCCGGGCGAGCCAGTTTGGGATCAAGCATTATTGCACGATCGGGCTGAATCCGAAGGAGGCGAACAACGAGCGGCTCGCAGACGAGGTGATGGAGATTCTTCCGCTTTACATCTGTAAAGAAGGCGTCGTTGGCGTCGGCGAAATCGGTTTTGATGATCAGTCGGCAGCCGAGGAAAAATATCTCCGGATTCAGGCCGGGCTTGCGCTTGAGGCGGATCTGCCGATCCAAATTCATACGCCGCATCGCGACAAAAAGACGGGGACGACGCGGACGATGGACGTGCTCGAAGACGTCGGGGTTTCGCCGAGCAAAGTGGTGATTGATCACAACAACGAGGAAACCGTGAAGGAAGTTCTCGATCGAGGTTACTGGTGCGCGTTCACGATTTACCCACATACGAAGCTCGGAAACGAGCGGATGATCGAAATCATGCGCGAGTACGGAGCTGAGCGGATCATCATCGACAGCGCGGCGGACTGGGGAATCAGCGACGCCTTGGCGGTGCCGAAAACAGCCGCTCTGATGAAGGAAGCCGGGATTGAACTCGACGCGATCGAGAGGGTTTCATACGGCAATCCGCTCGAAGCCTACGGCCAAAGCGGTCAGATGAATGAAGACGACTGGGCAGGTGCCGAAGGCATCGATCCAAGCGCGTTGTTCGGCGGAAATTCGATTCTGCGCGGCGGAATGGACGTCGAAGCGGCGCTAACCGGCGATGAACGAGTTATCGTGTGAATTCCTCGGCCTGACACGGCCAGAATCCCGCGCTAGTCAGTCGGTAACTTCACAACATCTTCGCCACGACCGCTGAGCGGCAATCCATCGTTGAGCCACTGCTCGTAAGCAGCCCAGCCTTGATGAATCAGGCTCGCACCCTGTCCGAAGCGATCTTCCGAATTCAGCGTGACTACAATGATATGATACGGTGTGCGAATCCGGCGATTGTCCGCAAGTTCCACGATTTTGTCGTCCTTCCGTGCGCTGAGAACCAGGCAATCGCCAGCGCGGGTCGTCCGGCCGGTTTTGACTCCTTCAACGCCTAACTGACCGAGAAGTTTGTTCGTGTTTCCAATTCGAAACGACAGTTTCTGCTGACCGCGAAGGTAGGAAATGTCGCGCTCGGTCTGCGCGACGAAAAAGTTGAACGACGGCTTCTCGAGCGCGTAAAGCGAGATCCGCGCGATGTCAGCAGCGCTCGAATAGCCGCGAGTGCGCTCGTGATCGAGCCCATGCGGGTTAACGAACTTTGTTCGGGTCATCCCTTTTGCCTTGGCGAGTTCGTTCATCTGCTCGACGAAGAAATCGAGGCCCGATCGAGCACGGGATCCGGTGCGGCTCCACATTTCGTTTCCGATGTGTTCCGCCAAGGTCAGCGCCGCCGCGTTGTCTGAAGCCATCAACGCCGAAAACAAGCCGTCACGAATCGTGAGCCGATCTCCGGCCTGCAGATTGAGCGGGTTGGCGCCGCCCAGAGTGGAAACCGACGCAGGGACCGTCATGTAGGCGTTTCGATCGCCCTTCGTCGCCGTCAGCCAATCCAGAACGACGCACGCGGTCGCAACTTTCGTGATGCTGGCGATCTGCAGCTTTTTGTCGATATCTTCGCCGACCAGCACTTTCCCCGTGCGTGAATCAATCACGAGGTAGGCGTCAGAAGTCTGGGCTTGGGCAACCCCGAGGCCAAACCAGCAGCTGCTGGTAAAAAAAAGTGCAAAAATCGCTAATTTTGAGCCGTATCGCTTCATCGCAGAGAAGATATCGTGAAAAAAATCAATCACAACGAAGGAAAGTGTTGATCTTTCTGCCGATTTTTTGTTAAAATTTGTGAATAACAGCCGGGCAGCGCACTTCAGCCTTTGAATTTTTTAGAATTTGCAAGAAACCTCACCGAAACCTCCCTCCCTGCCAAGGCCCCATGAATCCGACTAAGTTCTATCAAATCACCAACGAGAGCCTCCTCGCCTGCTCCCTTCATCAAAAAGGACTCGATTACGTCGGCCCACATCGGCGGAGACGCGGAGTTGTCGCGAAGCTGGCTCCTTTGGGAATCGCCCTGCTCGTTGCCGTCGGATATTCGGCGATCAAGCTCTCAGGAGGCTGATTTTGCTCCCGTCGGTTGATTCCGCGGAGTGCTGATCTATTTTCCGGGCCGTCCACATGGGCGACGGCCATTATGCTTCCCTGGTTCGATAACGATTGTTTTCCCCTCTATCTTGCGCCCATGGCGGGCGTGACGGATCTTGTTTTTCGACGGATCTGCAAAGAGCTCGGTGCCGACGTGATGGTTACCGAGTTTGTCTCGGCTGAAGGCATCATTCGCCGCGATGACCGAACGCGTCAGTTCACAGATTTCGATGACGAACAGCGCCCGGTTGGCGTTCAGCTTTTCGGCGCGGACGGCGAGCGCATGGGCGAAGCCGCGAAAAAGATCATCGACTGGAAAGCACCGGATTTTATCGACATCAATTTTGGCTGTCCGGTTAACAAGGTGGTTTCGAAAAACGGTGGCTCCTCGCTGCTGAAAGACTGCCCGCTTCTCGCGAGCGTCGCCCAGGGTGTCGTCGACGCCGTCGGCCAGCAGCTGCCGGTGACCGCGAAGATCCGGATCGGCTGGGATTTGACCTCGATTAACGGCCCCGATGTCTGCCGGATCTTGGAAGACACCGGGATTCAGGCGATTTCGATCCACGGTCGGACGCGCTCGCAAGGCTACTCGGGTGATGCGAATTGGGAAGTGATCGACGCCTGTTCCAGGGCTGTTTCAATCCCGGTGATCGGGAACGGCGACATCAATAATGGCGCGGACGTCGAGCGCCGGATGCGCGAGACGAGCGTGAATGGCCTGATGATCGGCCGAGCCGCGATGAGCTATCCCTGGGTGTTTCGCGAGGCCAAACATTACCTGAAAACCGGCGAGCAGCTGCTGGCAGCAACGGTTGAAGATCGCTGGAGCCTGATGCTTCGCCACAGCCGGATGGCGGTCGACTATGGCCGTTACGGCGACGAACTCCACACGATCCAGCGAATGCGAGGCCGGCTGATGTCCTACTCAAAGGGACTGCGAAACGGAAAGCTTTTGAGGCAACGTTTCGGCGCGGTGAAATCCATCACGGAGTTGGAAGATGTCGCCGCTGCGCACCTCGCGTGGGGAAACCGGGAGAGCGAGGAAGTGGCGGCGGCTTGAACGGAAGTCAGGCTTTCGACGGTTTTACTTTTACCAGATTCCTTATAGAGTTTCGAGATGGAAAGTTTCCAAATTGCTTTGTCTCCTGAAGAAGCTGAAGGAGTTGCTCAAGTTGCGGTGGCGACCGGTCGCGACAATGGCGAAGTGATTCGAGAGGCGATCGATGATTACCTCATGCGCAGGGATTCGGTTAGTCGAGTAAACCGATTAAAAGCCGCGGTTGGGATTTGGAAAGACCGGGAGGATTTGGATCTCAAATCTGTTCGACACGAATTTGATCGGTACTGATCATGCTGGTCGACACCGACGTTTTAATCGATTTCTTGAGAGGCAATGAAAAGGCGGTCGACTTCCTGATTGAACACTCCGCCGATTTGTTTGCCTCGGCCGTCACGGTCGCAGAATTGTATCAAGGAGTTCGCGATGGCGAAGAGAAGATAAAGTTGGCGACGACGCTTTCATCAATTGAGATCCTTCCCGTAACTACGGAAATTGCTGAACTAGCAGGCATCTTCCGGCGTGATAATCGAGCGAGAATTGGATGTGGGTTGGCTGATTGTATGATCGCTGCAACAGCGACTCACCATCAATTATCGCTAGCCACCTTGAATGCTAAGCATTTTTCCATGATTGACAACGTGGTTACTCCTTACGCGAAAGAGTAAGGCGGTGGTGGGCTACTCCACCACCCGAATCAGCGCTTCGCACCAGTGCTTAACGTCGATGTCGTCCCCGCTTTTGATGCTCATCGTCAAAACGTGAACGCCAGGTTTCATGTCGTTTGGAATCGCCAGCAAAAACGGCATTTCGCCGTCGACGCGGCCTTCGACCTTGACCGGAAGCATCTCGAAATTCCGTCCGTCAAACCGGCCCGTGCACTCGTAAGTCCGCTCCTTCATCGAATGGTTTCGGAGGCTCAATTTCATCTCAACGCGATCGCCGCGCTTCGCTTCGACGCCGTAGGGATAAAACCAGGCCCACTGCTCATCGATCCCGTAGTTAACGTCGTCCCAGGGCAAAAACTCAGCAATCATCTTCGCCCGCTCGCGATAGCTGGATTCCAAGTGATCCATTTCGGCGTCGTTGAATCGAAAAAGATGCGGGATGTGCTCGTTAACGAGCCAGGAGCCTTCCGGCAAAGCGCGAACTTTGGCGAGGCAAAGGAGGTAGCCGGTGTCGTCGCGCATCAAGTTGCGATTCATCAGGCAATAGTCATCCAAGCCCGATGGCGAGAACGAATCGCCGATGAAAAAGACCGGCTTGTGATCTTCCCTCTCGACGAGGAGACCTCCATGGTTATACATCTGGCCGGGGTAAAAATGGCCGGTGAGTTTAAACTCTTTCCACTGCCAGGTTTCTCCGTCTTTGATGGTTTTGACCTCGTCCACGGCGTTGGCTGAGATTCCAGGTAAGAACCAGCTTCCCGGATTCCTAAGAACGTCGGCAACCTCGTCAACGGCATAAACCGGGCAGCCGAATTCGCGCTGAGCATCCGCGACAAACGCGGAGTGATCATTATGGGTATGCGTGACCCAGATTCCTTCGAGTTTCGTGATCACGCCGTCCGCCAGCAGCTGCTGGAGAGTTTCGAACTGCCTTTTGCCGCCGACATCGAGCGCGAACGCGGTTTTGTCCTTGGAAACGAGCAGTTTTGTCGTCCCGATGTGCTGACACCAATCGGGTAGATCGATGTGCTCGCAGTACGGCATCAGTTCGATTTCTGCGCCCTTGCCGAGCACCTTCTCACCCGCAATGGTCAGGCGATCGGCCTTGAAGTACCAGTTGAGCGCGTTGGTCGACATGTAGTTTTTGTAGATCGCCTGAACCCGCGTAATCGCGGTTTCGATATCTTCGGCTGGCTTCTCGATGACCGGCCCTCGCAGGGGCACAATCAAATCCGGCTTTTCCGCGGCGACTTTGCGCAGACTCGCGATCCAATCGCCGAAACGCCCACCGTGCCCGTGGTAAGCGCCGATCTTGGCGTCCGGAATCGCGCTCTGAAAACTGTAAATATCGAAGACGCGGCCGCCTTCCCAAATCAAGTCGCCAGTGAAAGCGATTTTCTTCCCATCAAGCTCGACGATGTAGGCGACCATGTCAGTCGTGTAGCCGCGGGTTTCGATTACCTTGAAGCTAAGTCCTTGCCAATCGACAACGCCGCCTTCTTTGACGGTTGCTTTTGGCACTAGCGGCGTGGTCGGCCACTTGGTGACTTCCTGGCCGTAATAATCGAAGCGCTTGTCCCAGAACTCGGTCCAATGCGATTGTGGATCCGTCAGAATCGCGGCGGAAAGTTCGGGCGCGGTTGGCGGAGCGGCCGAGCTTCGTGCAAACTCAACCAGATCGCGCCGGGCGTGAGTCAGGAGGACGTGATCGGCTTTGTCGACTTTCGCCGCAGCTCCGTAGACGACGAGTTTTTTGGCGTCTTTTTCGATCACCGCGGAATTGAGCGGCCCAGCGGTTACGGTTAATCCTTTGGGCAGGTCCGCGCCTGAAGCGCCGACTGCGAGGCCGAGAATTACGGCGAGAGTGAGGGTTTTCATCTTGAGCCAACCTGAACGCCGCCAGCACGCCGCGACAACCCGAAAAATCCGCTTATCAGATCATTTCAAAAAACTGGGTCAGCCAATTCTTTTTGATCTCACCGTCCTCGCAAACCACAGAGCCGAGATCGCCAGGGCCGCGGCGGCGATCAGGATCCACGGCAACTTCGAGAAAGAACCTGGCGGCGGCGGCGGCGCGAGTGGGGGAGTCGGCGGATCGGGGAGTTCGATTGCGGAAGTTGACCCCGGCTCGATGTCTCGGACGTCTGGAAACGCGGCCGGTCGTGTGACGACCAGCATCAGCCGTTTGTCGGAATCGTTGGCCAACGAAATCAGCAGCTGCTGGCCAGGATTCGGGATTTCGAGGCTAACGAGTTGGCAACCTTCGGGTAAATCCGTTTCGGTTTCGTCGAGCTTCGCTGCCAGTTCGAGCCGCTCGCCAGCGAGTTCGACCACGTAGGTTTTGGCGAGGAAGGTGAGAAAATCGTCTTCTCCAAGATCGGTTTCGTGGATCGTGGCGAAGAGTGTGATTGTCTCAGACGATTGGAGGTTGACTTCGAAGTTGTGATAGAGATCGAAGTGGCCATCAGCCTCGCCAGTTGAGCCAAAAAGCATTCCGAATGCCAAGAGCGTCCCAGTAATCAGTTTAGCTATTTCCTTTCTCAGCACGCGATGACTCTGCATCGGTCGAAGGCGAGTATCAAATGGCCAGGGTCGAACGAACGGCTACTGGAACTGGATTAGTCAGCTGACAGCGCGTCCAATCGAATCCGCGTGAGCCAGACATCCTCTTTGTTCACCGAATAGACGACGAACAGCGAATCATTCCAAACCAAGGAGTTCGGATACTGCCAACCGTCTTTCTTGCCTTTTCCGGAAAACCGCTGCGTCGTGGGCTCGTTGCGGATGATCCAAGCGCGGTCGAAGAGCACGCCGTCTTCGCTCAGAGCGATGGCGAGGGTACCGCGATTCATTTTGCCGGGACCGGGATTGTTGATGAGATAGAATCGGCCATCCGGGAGTCGCCCGGTGTTGAAGCGCGCCATCGAATCCGGGAAGTTGGTCTGTTGCGGGACGCTCCAGGTTTCGCCGTTGTCGCGACTGACACTCCCATAAAGAAAACCGCTTTCGTTGCGAAACGGACAGACGATCACGCCATCCTCACGGACAAAGGGGCAGGGCTCGGTGTAGCCGAAAACCTTCAGCCCTTTTGGCTCAGCAGCTGCTGGGTCGATCCCTGCGTCCTTCCAACCCGCGATCCCATTCGACGTGTCTGAAAAAAGCAGGCGCATCCGAGCTTGGTGCGACTTCCAATTCTCCCCAGCGTGCTCTCCGCCGAGCATAAGTCGACCATTCGGAAGTCTCTGCGGGCCCTCGATAAAGAAGCCGCCTGAGACGACTTTTTTCGGCTCGCCCCAATTCAACCCGTCAGTCGAAGTGCGCGCGAAAAGTCCGTTCTTCGGATTGTAGAGATTGTGCTCCGGATAGTCGTGCCGAATTGTGTAGTAGGCAACTAACGTGTCTTGATCGACATGAAATCCGGAAGCGATGTAGGAGTCGGCAGATCCTTTGAGCGGCTCGGCCAGAGTCTCCGATTGCGCCCACGTTTTTCCATCGGCGCTCGATGAGATCAAGACGCGTTGGTCTGGCCGGTCTTCATGCGCGCGCCCGCTCGACCACGAGCAGTAGAGCCTGTCCTTGAAGATGACCAAACTAGGATGATGCGAGAATCGAAACCCGCTCTCCTCGGTGGCAAGATGGATCTCGGCGTGCTCGCCGAGGACCGTGGATAGCCCAAGAGTCTGCGCGTTCGAAGGATCAAACAAGCCATCAGCGACGCCAAAAGGCGGTTCGGCGGCGGTGCAGACGCCAAGGGTTGCCAGAGCGATAGCCAAGGAAATAATACGGAACAAAAGCATTGGAATATCTTGTGGGTTTAGCGAGCCGACTCCAGTCGAATGTTTGTCGATTCGCGATCGTCGTTATGCGCCTGCGTTTGCTTTGAGCACCCGGAGCGTGTTCCCTCCGAGAATCTTGCGGATGTCCTCATCGGAGTGGCCGCGGACGACCATGCCGAGCGTGAACATCGGCCAGTTGGTCCAGCAAATGCTCTCGCGGGCTTCGACAGAGTTGCTGTAATCATAGGCCGGCCAGAGATGTTCCCAGCGATCGCCACGACCGGACATCGGCGAGCTGCCATTCGGGAGTTTGCCGATCTTTAGCCGCTCCCTGCCGTCGTTTCGAGAAACATAAGCCACGTCGGCACCGATCGCGCAGTGCTCCGCGCCGAACCCTTTCACCATGTGATCGATGTGATCGAGCAGTCGGTTCAAATCGCCGTCGCCTCCGAGAAATTTGGAGATACAACACATGCCGACGAGGCCATCGGTATCGCAGATGGCTTTGATGACTTCGTCAGGCTTAGCGCGGTAGTGATCGTTCAGCGCCTGGCAAGTCGTGTGGCTCGCGACCATCGGTTTTGTCGAGGCTTTCGCCGCTTCGAGACTGGTAGTCCAGCCGCTGTGAGCGACGTCGACGATCACGCCGAGCCGATTCATTTCCGCGACCGCCGTGTGGCCGAAATCACTCAAGCCGCCGTCTTTCGGCTCGCCCGCGCCGTCGCCAAGCGGATTTCGTCGATTGTAAGTCAGGTGCATCATCCCGACGCCGAGTTCCTGAAAAATGCGAACGTAACGGAGTTCGTCCCTGACACTCTCCCAATTCATCCGAAGCGGAACGCCGTTTGTCGCGAAACTGAGCGCGATGTTTCCATCATCTTTCGCAGCTTGCACGTCAGCGGCGGTGACAGCTTTGGAAACCGTCGGCTGCATCAAGTCGGTTAGCCTCGTAAAATGCGCGAGCCGCTTGATCAGGCGCATCGGATCGTTGCCTTCCTGACCGGCATTCTGGAAAATGCAGTCGACGCCCGCAGCCCGAAACGCCTGCAGAAACTCTTCGCGCTCGGCATCGTCCGTGGCGCAGCGATTCATCATTGTCTCCTCACGAATGTCCGTGAGTTCGGCGTGCGATGCGCCCGCCTTGACCGCAGCCTGAATCCGATCGCCGTCCATCGCGCAGCGCGGCGCGAACCCATAGGACTCGAAGACGAGCGAGTCGAAATGAAGCTCCCAAGCGCGCTCCAACTGGGCTTGCGTCGGCTTGAGCAGATCGATCGCTACCTTCCGCGGATGATCGATCTTATCGTTTCCGGTAAGCCAAATCGGATCGGACGACTGACCGCGCGCCTGAGCAGCTGCTGCGACGCCAAGCGAGGTGAGGGCGCTCTTTCGAAGGAAGGAACGGCGGGAAACTTGATGGGGGTTCATTTGGTGTGTTTGGTATTCTTGAATGGCTCAGGCTCCTCGGAACTGCGACGCTGCAGGCGCGGTGTATTCCACTTTAAGATGCGGAGTTTCAAGACGCTCGCCTTTCACGAGCGACTGGCAACCGGCTTCAACCAAGCCACCAGTCAAGAGAGTTCGCTCTACCGGATACGGCGCTTTTCCAGTCATGAAAGTCTCCTCCGCCTTCGACATCAATGCAGCCGAATAGACGACGTTCGGGACAGGTGGCAGGTGGAAAAGCGTCGAGAGCGGCTTAGCTTCGCCCTTCAGTTTCGCCGCAAAAGTGAAGTCGCCGACGAGACCATTCATCAGCAGCATCGTGGCCCTGAGCCCATCGCGATATTCGAACCGGTAAGCGATCGGATCCTTCACCATCTGCCGAATCATCTCCGGCGTTGGGAAGCGATGGCTGAATTGATCCTTTTGGCGAAGCGTGTGGCTGCGACTGAGGCAGGCGTGAAACAAATCAGGGTTCCAACCGCCAGCTGCGAATGATCCTTTCTCCATCGCCGCCCACGCCGCATCGCCGCGAAGCGCCTCCAGCCATTTGACCCCGGTTTCGCCGCCCTTGCGCCGCTCGACCATGCATTGAATCGTTTCCAACGCGTGGAAATCGTAGCTATCGACACCGCCGAGCGCGACCGACATCGCCTCTTCGATTTCGCTCCCGTCAGGAACCTCAACCGACGGCAATCGATAGGTAACCGGCAGCGAAGAACCGGCAAGAAACGGGAAATTCATCTTCCGCGCGGTCTCGACCATTTCTTTTGCGTAGTCCCATTTCCAAGAGAGATGTTTGTCGTTAAAAACCGGTGCCGTGCGGCCGTCTTGTTCGAAGACTTTCACAGTCTCTTTGAAAAACTCATATCGCGGATACTGAGTTTGATTGAACTCGCTCTTGGGGTAATTGCCGTGCTCGCCGATGATCAAAACCGCGTCGACCGCCAGTTCGTCGCCGCCACAACGAAGCGCTTCCGCAATCGACGGATAGATCGGGAAACCAAATTCTTCTGCCCGCTTTCGCGACAGGTCTTCCTTCGGAAACTGATCCACATAAGCCGAGACAACATCGATTTCGGGATGATGCCATGCGCCGTCGATCGGGTACCCAACGAGGAAGCGGGTTCCCATGTGCCACGCATGAGTCGGGTGACGCCACTCGGTTGTGATGATCGCGAGACGCTTTCGACGCTTGGGTTCCTCGGAGTGAACGAGCGGAGTTGCTGCGAGGCCAGCAGCGGCGGAAGTGATGAAGAGGCGGCGTTTCATCCGGTAGATTACGGAAGGTTTCAGAGAAGTCAGCCCAATCCTGGAACTGTCCATCCCTGGGTGCTCGTCAGTCCGTCGCAGCCCGGAAGGTGTAGAGGTCGGCCATCTTGAGTTGAAACTCGATCCGGATCACCTGGCCCTTCAATTCGGCGATCGAATGCTCCTTCCACTTTACCTCGTGACGCGTGCTGTCGCCGGTGAAAGGGACGCTGTCTTCGTAGCCGAAACCGGGCAGCGGCTTGCGGGCTGCATCGACGATCCGGACCTTGAGTTCGCCCTGATTCGGTTCCAGAGGGCGGCCAAAATGATCGAGGTGATCGCGCGTGGTGGCGTCGCAATTCACCAGCAGCTGCTCGCCGGGCCAACGAATCGCGCGGGTGCAGACGACGCCGCCTGACTGAGGACCGCGCAGTGAGACGAAGCCTTCCTTGCGAATCGTGGCCAGGCCGATGCCGGGCGTTCGGGAGGTGGAGTTGTGCGGGCCATCGTGGCCAGCATAGTAGATTCGCCACTCGTCGCCGACCTCCTGCCAACTGCATGAGCCGAACACCATGCCGCTATCCCACGAATCTTTGGGGCCGCGCTCGATCAATCGTGGCCGACCGTGGAGTTGCTCAAAGACGCGGCCGTTGCGGCTGATCGCGAGGGAGGTTTCGATCGTGCTGCTCCGCAAGGCATAGGGCTCAAGGAAACCCCAATAGATACCGGCGTGATAGCGGGTCGGCATGCCGTAGAAGAAGTTGGAGCCTTCAAAGGCGCGTTCGGAAGTCTCCAATGCATCGGCTTCGCCGGGAATGAGGATATTCTGAGTGAGCACCGGCCACTCGGTCCACAACTCCGGGTTGGTCAGGCGGCAAACGCGCCGCGTCGCGCCCATCGTTAGCGGCAGGCCGTCGCGGTAGCGATCGGTCGCCCGGCCGATCCAGACGAAGAGCTTCGCCTTCGGATCCCACGAAATAGTAGATTGCGTGTCCGGCGCAAAGTGCTTTGCGATGCAGGTGTCGCTGGCCGGATCCCAATGAATGCAGTCGTCCGATCCGATGAGATGCGATTCGTGCTTCGCATTAACATAGTACATAACGAACTTGTGGCCTCGGCGATGTTCCTCGGGCAGTTCCAACAGAAACGGGGATTGCGCCGTGTGACCGTGAGGACCGGCAACCGGCGACACCCAGCAGACGTTATTATCCTTCGAGCCTTTCTGATTGCGTTCAAAGAGGCCCAGATTGGGCGTATCCCATTGGATGCCGTCCTTGGATTCCGCATAGCAGGCCGCATAGGTGTAGCGCGTCTTTTCCTCGTTAATATACCAGAAATCCTGGTAGATCATCCGGAAGAGCTTGGCGTCTTCGTCGTAGACCACATTCAAGTAACCGCCCTGTCCCGGAATGACCGGATTGGACGGATGTTTCACCGGCTGATGAAACACGCGCCCCATCACCTGCGCCACCTTGTCCAGAGGCCAGCGGTTATCGACCATGTAATCGTCCACAA
This sequence comes from Verrucomicrobiales bacterium, assembly GCA_047620505.1. Taxonomy (GTDB): domain Bacteria; phylum Verrucomicrobiota; class Verrucomicrobiia; order Verrucomicrobiales; family DEV007; genus JBLHKS01. The sequence goes on from JBLHKS010000030.1 coordinate 22,644, forward strand.
AAAATTGCGGCTCCAGGCCAAGCTCAATCGGCTCCGTCGGCAGATCGGTTTCCGCGAAGCTTGAAGAGACGGACAGGGGCAGCAGGAGAGCAAGGGCGGCGAGGGAGATGCGTGCGGGTTTCAAGGGATAGCTGGTTGGTGAGGCAAGTCGATCTGAAAAAGCGGAAACAGGCAGATAGCAGCCTACAAGCCCACTTACAATCGCGGCAAGCGACATTTGACGCCGGGCCGGTGGCGTCACGGATCGGACCATTGGGCTCCATGGACGGCTTAGGCAGGCAAGATTTTTTCTTCGTTCATGAGAAAAAATGTGCGGCGGGTCTCAAGGGCCGGACTTACGAGCACCAGGAGGAGCGCTAATCCAGGCGGTAGCGAAAATCTCACCCCAGACCCTCGGCGAAAAAAGCGCCGGAGGAGAGCCGGAATTGACGCGGGTGAGTAATTGCGCCCAAGTTGGCCGTCGTGTGCACCCCGCCTTCGGAGGCTTTGCAAGAGTTGTTGCGCGCCGTGGGGATCTCGGAATGATCATGAGTTCCATGAAAAAACTGTCCGTATTGCTGGCTTCGCTTTTCGTTTTGATTTCAGCAGCTGCTGAAGATGGCCAAAGCCGTCCCAACATCCTCTTCGCGATTGCAGATGACTGGTCCTTTGGTCATGCCGGTGCCTACGGCTGTTCCTGGACCGAGACTCCGAATTTCGACCGATTGGCCGAGGAGGGTCTGCTCTTCAAACGCGCCTACACGCCAAATGCAAAGTGCGCTCCGTCGCGGGCGATCATCCTGACCGGGCGCTATTCCTGGCAGCTGGAGGAGGCCGGAAATCACATGGCGCTTTTTCCCTCCAAGTTCAGCGGATGGATCGAGTCGCTCGCTGCGAACGGCTATTCGACTGGTTACACAGGCAAAGGATGGGGCCCGGGATTCGCCAACGATAGCGAGGGAAAGCCGCGAGCGATCACGGGAAAACGCTACGCTGTTCGGACGGCCAAACCGCCGGGAAAGTCGATTTCAAACAACGATTATGCTGGAAATTTCGGTGATTTTCTTTCCGATGCGCAGGAGGCCGAAGGTCCATGGGCCTTCTGGTATGGAACTACCGAGCCGCATCGCGGCTACGAATACAAAATTGGTCAACGTATGGGCAAGAAGCTCGCCGACATCGATCGGGTCCCAGCTTACTGGCCAGACAACGAGACGATCCGCAACGACATGCTCGACTACGCTGTCGAGGTCGAGCACTTCGACAATCATCTCGGTAAAATCCGGCAGATGCTGGAAGAAGCCGGTCAACTCGACAACACCTTGATTGTCGCGACGTCCGATCACGGCATGCCGTTTCCGAGGGTCAAAGGTCAGGCCTACGAAGCCTCAAACCACATTCCGCTCGCCATCCGCTGGCCGGCCGGAATTCAGGGAGAGGGCCGGACGATCGACGACTACGTCAATTTCACGGACCTCGCGCCGACCTTTCTCGAGGCTGCTGGCATCTCCGATCCGTCGCCGATCATGCAGTCGCTCAGCGGACGAAGTCTGTTCGATATTTTTAAGTCTGATCAATCCGGTCAGATCAATCCGGAGCGCGATCACGTTCTGGTCGGCAAAGAGCGACACGACATCGGGCGGCCAAACAGCGGGGGATACCCGATTCGAGCGATCTACAAGAACGACCAGCTCTACATCCACAATTTTGAGGTCGATCGCTGGCCTTCCGGCAATCCTGAGACCGGCTATCTCAACTGCGACGGTAGTCCGACGAAGACGCAGATCCTCAACGCAAGACGCGACGGTTCGGAACCGCTTCATTGGAATCTGTCCTTCGGCAAGCGCGTCGCCGAGGAGTACTTTAACCTCAAAAAAGACTCTGACTGCGTCGTCAATCTTGCGGCGAATCCAGAGTATAAAGATGCGATGGAAGCACTGAAGGCTCAGCTGTTTGAGGAGCTGAAAGCGCAGGGAGATCCGAGGATGGAAGGAAATGGTGCGATCTTTGATGGCTATCCTTATTCCGGCCAATCAACGGATCGATTCTACGAGCGCTACATGGCTGGCGAAAAGGTCAAAGCCGGCTGGGTCCACCCTGACGACTTTGAGAAGACGCCTTTGGACTAACGAAATCGGTTTTCAGCCGAGTTCGCCAAGCTCAATCCACTTTCGCTGCTCCCACGACTTGATACCCGCTTCCGCGAGCTGCACGCCTTTCGCGCCTTCCATCAGATCGTAAGCCCACGGCTCGTCGAGCACGACGTGACGCAGAAACAGCTCCCACTGAATCTTGAACGCGTTCTCGTACACTGTGGCGTCCGGGATTTCCTGCCAGCCTGCATTAAAATCGATCGGCTGGTCGATGTCCGGATTCCAGATCGGCTTCGGCGTCATCCCGAGCGACTGCGCCCAGCATTTCCGTAAACCGACCGTCGCTGATCCGTGCGTCCCGTCGACTTCCATCACGAATAGGTCGTCGCGGCGGACGCGGACGTTCCACGAGCTGTTGAACTGGCAGATCACGCCGTTTTCCAGCTCAAACGTGGCGTAGCACGAGTCGTCAGCTGTGCAATCGTAGGGCTTGCCAGCCTCGTCGATCCGCTCTGGGATGTGCGTCGCGCCGAGGCAGCTAACGCCTTTGATCGGCCCGAAAACATTGTCAACGAGGTAGCGCCAGTGGCAGAGCATATCGATGATGATCCCGCCGCCATCCTCTTTTCGGTAGTTCCAACTCGGGCGCTGAATCGGCTGATCGGCGTCGTGGCCGGTGAAAACCCAGTAGCCGAATTCGCCGCGCACGCTGAGGATTTTTCCGAAGAATCCCTGATCGATCAGGAGTTTAAGCTTACGAATTCCAGTCAGCCAGAGCTTGTCCTGCACCACGCCGTTTTTCACGCCCGCGTCGCGGCAAATCTGCGCCAGGCGGACGGCTTCGCTCGTTTCGACAGCTGTGGGCTTCTCGCAGTAGATCGCTTTGCCAGCAGCTGCTGCCTTTTCGACGAAGCGCGCGCGGTGCAGAGTCGAGCTCGCGTCGAAGAAAATCTGGTCGTCGGGATTGGCGAGCGCCGCATCGAGATCGGTCGTCCAACGCTCAACTCCGTTAGCCGCTGCGAGTTCGCGCAGCTTGTTCTCATTTCGGCCGGTCAAAATGGGGTCGACCTCGATGACTTCGTCTGGCGAAATCCGAATCCCGCCCTGATCGCGAATCGCGAGAATCGATCGAATCAAATGCTGATTCGTCCCCATGCGCCCGGTGACGCCGTTCATGATAATCCCAACTCGATGCTTCGTCATTTCGGCCAGATGGAAGCTCGGGCCGCTGAGCAAATCAAGGAAGGATCGCGCCGGTTGCGCTGTCGGTCGGCCTGCCTAGAGTTCACGGCCATGCCCCGAATTCGAGTTTGCCCTGCGATCGTCGCGCTCTTCCTTTTTGCGATCCACGCCGCCGCCGCACCGACGGCCGAGATCAAGGTTCGCGATACGTCTTACTATGTGGGGCAGGCGTTCAGCTTTTATGTTCACGTCGCCGGAGTTCAGACCGCTCCACAGCCGGAACTGGGCAAGTCGTCGGATCTTCTGGTTCGCGAAGCCGGGGCTGCGCCTTCGTCTCGATCGAATGATCAGGCCTTCACTTTCAGCTACGAGGCCGTCCCGCTGAAATCGGGAAACGTCCGAATCCCGGGCGGTTCGCTGACGATCGACGGCGAGAAAATCGAAATCGAAGCGGTCGAAATTGAAGTCGGCGCGCCAGACGAAACGGATAAGATGGAGGTTGGGATCGAATTGTCTCAGGACACTTGTTTTGTCGGTGAGCCGGTCGAGTTCACTTTTTCCTGGATCACAAATCTCTCGCTGAACGGGATTCGAGCGGTCGATATCCGGATTCCTGCGCTCGGCGATCGGCGTCTCCGGGTTCGCGAAATGATGGAGGCGAAGGGTGCGGCTGGGGAAGATAAAAATCGGATTGGCCTGCCCGTTTCTCATCAGCGCACGATTTGCCGCTACACGACCGTTGAACGGAACGGGGAGCCTGCGATGAAGCTTCAATTTCGGCGTTTGATCGTTCCAAAGCAGTCAGGAGAGATCGAACTTTCGGTGGCGACGTTGTTGTGCTCGTACTCGAAACCGCGGGAGTCTGAGTTTAAAGGAACTCGCTACCCTGAATACTTTGATAACGATTTTTTCGATCAGGATGTTGTCGGCGAGTTCGAGCGTCTGGTTTCGAAATCCAAGCCGATCAAACTGACGGTTGAGTCGTTGCCGAGCGCCGGGAAGCCGTCCGATTTTTCCGGAATCGTCGGCGATTTCGAACTCACCGCGACGGCCGAGCCGACGATTGTCAGCGCGTACCAGCCGATCACTTTGCGGCTCGCAGCGACGAATCTGGACTACCCGAGTTTGTTCGACCTGCCCCAGCTCACTGGACAGGCGGCGTTCGGAAATTTCGACATTCCTGGGCTACGAAACCGTGTCGAGATCAGCAAGACGGGCATCGTGTTTGCCGAAACGATCAAGGCGAAGTACGCGACGGTCGGCGCGATTCCGGGGATGGAGTTCAGCTACTTTGATCCGGAATCCAGAAGCTACGGGGTGGCCCGAACGAGTCAGATTCCGCTAACGGTCAGTGTGGCGGAATCGATCGGTGCGACGGACGGAGTTTTCAGCGACGGATCGAAGCTGCGCAACGAAATCGCTCCTGCTGAAGGCGGGATCTTTCACAATCGAACCGGCGAGCAGCTGCTGATTGCGAAACAGCGTAAATCATGGAGGACCAGCATTGTGGGGTGGGGGCTATTTCTGATCACGCCGCCTGTTTTGTTCGGCGTAGTTTGGATTCTAAGCCGAAATTCCAGGCTGACTCGCCGCAATCCCGAAGAAGCTCGCCGCCGTCTCGCTTTCCGCCGGTTTCAGCGGAGTTTGCGAGGCTTGAAATCCGAGCACGAGGCCGCGGATCTCAGCGCAACGATTCGCCGATACATCGAGGAGAGATTCGAGGTCGCTGGGTCGTCGACAGGCGAAACTCAGCTCCGGCAGCTGCTGGCGACTCACGAAATCGAGGGAGATGAGGCCGAATCCCTGGTAAGCCTGCTGGCAGCATCCGATGCGACCAAATATTCGGCGCACGACTTCGAATCGAAGCCCTGGGATCGCGATCGGATCGCCGAGGCATTGCGCAAACTTGAATCGAAAGCGAGCCGAGCGAGCGCGGTCGTCGTTGCCGTTTCGCTGAGCCTGGCGGGAATCGGATTCAGTGCTGGACCAGCGGAAGTTCTGGCGGATGCGGAGCGCTTTTTCGCTGAAGCGAACGAAGCGGCGACAGTCGACCCGGCGGTGGCTGACGGGCTCTACAAACGAGCCGCTAGCCTCTACGAATCGCTGGACCATGAATACGATATTCAGAACGGCGAGTTGTTCTATAACTTGGGAAATATCTATTATCTTAACGGGGATGTTGGGCGTTCAATTTTGAACTTTCGACGTGCTGAACTTTACCTGCCTGCGGACAAGCAGTTGAAGTCGGCCCTGCGCTACGTCCGGACGCAACGGGCGGATCTGTTCGCGGAAGAAGATTGGAAATCGAAACTGAAAAAGGCGCTGTTTTTCCATTTTTACATGAGTCAATCGGCTCGCGTGACGACGACGCTGACTCTTTTCGGTTTGATCTGGGGCGTGGCCGCGATTGGGCTTTTCACACGCGGAAAGTGGCGAAAAATCGTCCTGATCAGCCTGTCAGCCGTGTTTCTGCTGGCCGCAACTTCCACGGCGATTCACGCGACTAGGAGCCCGGTTAAGCAGGCTGTGATCCTCGATTTTGAAGTCATGCCGCGCAAAGGCGATGGCCAGATTTACGATCCTGCGTTCAGCAATCCAGTCCATGGCGGTGCCGAGGTCACGATCATCGATGAACGCCGCGACTGGTGGCGGGTTCGGCTTGAAGACGGCCACACCGGGTGGATTCCGGCATCGAGCGCGGAGCGAGTCGCGCTTGTCGACAAGTGATTCGGCTAACCAAAAAATCCGAACCATCCGAAGAAGGCTCCGAACGCCAAAGAGAGGGTCCAGCCCAACTTCATCAGGCCTTTTCTGGCCTTAAAGATCGGGTCGAAAACTGAGGCTGGAAAAATGAGGATCACGCAGCCTTTGATCAGTCCAACCCAGCCGAAAAGGGTGATGACGACACGCCAGCTGGAATCCCAGATGTTGTGGAAATGGATCAGCAAAAAGCCGACGATGAGGGCGAGCAGGCCGCTGAAGAACCAGGCGGATGCGGAGCTGCGGAATTCGTCGAAGAGCTTCTCGAATTCGCGCGGTTTGATCAGGAATCCGAGACCGCAAACGAGGTAAACGACGGCGAGCAGACGAGCGATGAAGATGGAGTTTTCCATCCAGAAAGATCGGCGATGACACCGAAATTCCAAGGCGTCAGTTGCTCGATACTGATCGTATTCGATAGTGCGCCGTGAGCAACGCCCCCAGTTTTGATGTCGATCGAATTCGAGCCGATTTCCCGATTCTCAGTCGAGAAGTAAACGGCAAACCCTTGGTTTATCTGGACAACGGCGCGACCGCTCAGAAGCCCATCGCCGTGATCGATGCGCTGGACGATTTTTACCGGGTCGAGAACGCGAATATTCATCGCGGAGTCCACTATTTGAGCGTCAACGCGACCGATCTTTACGATCGAGCACGGGCGACGATCGCGAAGGCGATCAACGTCAGCGATCCGGCGCAGCTGATTTTTACCCGCGGGACGACTGAGGCGATCAACCTCGTTTCCAACAGCTGGGGGAGCGAAAATCTAAGCGAGGGCGACGAGATTCTGCTTACCCGAATGGAGCATCACGCGAACATCGTGCCCTGGCAGCTGCTGGCGCAAAAGACTGGCGCGAAGATCGTCGTCGCGCCGATTACCGAGGCTGGCGAGCTGATCGTGGAGGAGTTTAAGAAGCTGATTACGCCGAAGACGAAACTGGCCGGTTTCACCCACATTTCCAACGTGTTGGGAACGGTGAATCCGATTGTCGAGCTCTGCGCATTCTGTCGTGAACACGGTGTAACGACGGTGATCGACGGAGCTCAGGGCGCGCCGCATCAGGCTGTCGATCTGGAAGCGATCGGCTGTGATTTTTACGCGTTCAGCGGACACAAAGTTTTTGGGCCAGACGGGATCGGCGTGCTTTACGGGAGGCGCGAGTTGCTTGAGGCGATGCCGCCGTATCAAAGCGGGGGAGACATGGTCGAGCAGGTTTCGTTTGAAAAGACGACATTCAAAGGCATCCCCGAAAGGTTCGAGGCCGGAACTCCGAACATTTCCGGCGCGATCGGGTTGGCGGCTGCGTTCGACTATCTTGAGACTTTAGACTCGGAAGCGGTCCATCGGCACGAACAGCAGCTGCTGGCTGCGGCGACGGCTGCGTTGACTGAAATCGAAGGTCTTAAGATTCAGGGAACCACGCCCGGCAAGGTCTCGATCATCTCGTTTACTGTCGCAGGAATTCACCCGCACGACCTCGGAACGATTCTCGATAGTGAAGGCGTCGCCGTTCGGGCTGGAAACCACTGTGCTCAGCCGCTGATGGCGTTTTACGGAATTCCGAGCAGCGCGCGGGCGTCGTTCGCGTTTTACAACACGCTTGACGAGGTAGAAACACTTGCCAGGGCGGTGCGGAAAGCGCACAAGTATTTCGCCTGACAAAGCCATGGACGAACATCTCGACGATCTCTACCAGGAAATTATTCTTGCCCATAACAAACGCCCAAAAAACGAGGGCGAGTTGGATCCCTGCACGGGCAAAGCCGACGGCTTCAACCCGGTTTGCGGCGACAAAGTGACCGTTTTCGTCAACCAGGCGGACGGGAAGATTTCGGACGTCAAATTCATCGGCGACGGCTGCGCGATTTCACGCGCGTCTGCGTCGATCATGACGACTTTGCTCACCGGAATGACGCTGGACGCAGCCAAAGCGCGCGCTGCCGAATTTTATGAAATGCTGACTTCGGCAGTGGCCCCAGAGCTTGATTTCATCGAAGACGGGGAAGTCGCGGCGCTCGTTGGAGTCCGGAAATTTCCGGCCCGGATCAAATGCGCGACCTTGGCCTGGCACGCGATGGAAGATGCCTTGAAGAGTTAGTCTTCCTCCTCATCGTCTTCGAATACTTTTCGAAACGCATGGATATCGCCGTGAGCGTAGTAGGCGACTAGAATTGCGCCTTCGCAGGCGATCGCATCGAAGAGTTGATGCATGAATTCCTGATCGTTTGGATGCGGATAGACGAAAATCACGTCGATTTCCGAGGCCAGGTGCGGCATTCCTTCATAGCTCGGCTCAAAGTCATCTCCGCGATTCGAAGTCGTGAATTCGTCGGGCAAAACCAGCTCTTCACCTCCGAGCCCGGTGTACGATTCGAAGCCTTCTGGAACGTAGCTGGTCTTCAAAAATTCCGCCTTCAGGCCGAGATCCTCCGCCAGGGTGCTGGCCAATTCGACTAACTCGGTTTCGATCTCGAGTCCGTACGATTCGTATTCGAGAAGAGCCGCCAAACACGCATGGACGCCGAATCCGCTGCCCCATTCGCAGAAGACTTTTCCTAACGGAATATCCTCGCGAGTCAAAAAATCCAAGGCGAGAAAAAATGGCCCCGGATCGCTTGGGAGGTAACGAGGGTACTTGCGATTCCGCTCCGTTTCGAAGAAGTCATCGATCCGCGAATTCGCCTCATCGATCACTTTTGTCGCCGCTTCAGGCAACGTTTTCTCCATTCCGCTCAGGTCAATTTCTTCAAGGGCCACGCGGACCAGTTGCACGTTGTTTGCCGGAAGCAACGACGGAAAAACTACTTCAATTGTTCGGTCGCCTCTTGCCAGCGGGCTCGCAGATCCAGCAGCTGCTGGCGAGCGGGTTCGGTCTGCGCGAGGTTGTTCAATTCCAGCGGGTCGCGCTCCAGATCGAAAAGTTCCTCAAAGGGCGGATCCTGATCGATGTATCGAATGTATTTCCAGGAATCAGTCCGAACGCCCTCGCTCCGCGTGATCTGCATCGGTGCCGGAAGCGTAAAATGATGCTCGTAAAACCAATCGTCGCGGAGCTTCGAATCCGGATCGCGAAGCAGCGGCAAAAGGCTCAAGCCCTGCATCGAGTCCGGAATCGGCGCACCCGCGAATTCAAGAAGCGTCGGCGCAACATCGAGATTCAGCACCATCGATGAAACTCGTTTGCCGCGATCCTCAGCCGGAGACCGTGGATCGAAAATCACCATTGGAACACGAATTGATTCCTCGTACATCAGCCATTTGCCGGTGAATCCGTGCTCGCCAAAAAACATCCCATTATCTGAGGTAAAAACGATCACGGTCGACGAATTCAGATCGTGATTCTGGAGTGATTCTCGAATTTTCCCAAGCGCAACGTCGACGCCGGTGACCAGCCTATAATAATGCCTGAGCCACTCATCGCGCCGTTTTGCCGAAGTCAGCAACTGCTGGCCTTGAGTGAAATTGAGATGCTCTTGCATGAACTCCGGCGGAAGCGCGTCGACCGAATCGGCGATCGGAAGTTCGATGTTGTTGTAGGAATTTCGCAGCTCCGGATCCCAGTCTTGCCAAGGCGCGTGAGGTGCTTTGAAGCTGATCGACAGGCAGAAAGGTTTGGATTCATCCCGCCCTTCTAGAAAGCGATCAACGTGCTCGGGGATGATTTCAGTCGACAAATGAACCGGATTTTCCAACCCGTCGGCTCCGAACGAACGCTGCCAGGGTTCCTGCTCTCCAACCGGCGGACAGGTGCAGCGCGGGCCCTTCGAGGCAGCCCAATCGCAGCTGGCGTCGTGAAAAAAGTGACCCTGACCCGGAAATCCGGACCAAAAATCAAAGTGACTCGCGGGCTCTTCAATCTTTTTTGGCGAAAGCGCGCCGACTCCCCATTTGCCGATAAAACCAGTGTGATAACCGGAATTTCGCAAGACTTCCGGATAGGTCGTTGGCCATTGATCCTCGGAAATCGGCGTGTTGAAATCTTCGATGCCTGAGCTGCGCGGATACCGCGATAAAAGGATCGAAGCCCGGCTCACAGCACAGACCGAGCTGACGACGAACGCCTTTTCAAAAACGACGCCCTCCGCCGCGAGTCGGTCGATTTCCGGAGTTTTCATCGCAGAATTCCCGGCGTAGCCGACCGCATCCCAGCGCTGATCGTCGGTCAGCAGAAAAATTAAGTTCGGTCGCGTCGCTTCGTTTGCGGCCGCAAATCCGAAAATGGCGAGAAATATGGAAACCAGCCGGAGCGCTCTCATTAATCTCCTTCTTTACAGAGCTTCCAGCGACCCGCAACGTTTCCGCATGAGACTCTTTTTTGCCCTCGTTTTTGCCGTGCTCGTGCCAGCAGCTGCTCGAGCCCAAATCGCCGACTTTCTGGCCGATCCAGAATTAAAAGGCCTAACGGCTTATTTTTCTGAGAAGAATTCACTTTCCACGGATCGCGATCAGGCTTTTGCGATGGGCGAAGATGGGAATCTCCGAGTTAGCGGCGAGGGATTCGGTTATCTTCGCAGCGACGCTGAGTTTGCCGATTTCCACATGGTCGTTGAGTACCGCTGGGGCGAGCACACCTGGAGTCGGCGGATCGATAAAGCCCGTGACGCCGGCGTTTTTGTCCACATTCACGGGGAGGACGGCGCGTTTTACAGCGCATTCCCGAGTGGAGTCGAGGTGCAGCTGATCGAAGGAGGTAGCGGAAATTTGAACGTCCTGGAAACGAAAGAAACCGAGGCGCGAGTCCTCGCCGGGATGACGCCGATTGACGAAAAGTCAGCTTGGTGGGCAGAATCGGCTAAGCCGACCGAACTGAAAGCTAAGCCAAAAGTGACTCTGTATTCGAAACTTCGAAGCAAAGAGTGGACCGACGTGAAGGGGTATCGGAGCGAAGAAGACGGCGAGGAATTGTTCGGCGAATGGAATCGGCTTGAGGTGATCTGTGAAGGTTCTCAGTTGGTTGTGACTTTGAACGGGCAAGTCGTCAACACGGCTCAGGACGTTGGATCGGCGAAGGGAAAAGTCGGAATCCAAAGCGAATGGGCCGAGTGGCACGTCCGCCGTTGGCAGGTTTTCAAGCCGGGCGAGTTCAAAGAGGAATGGAAGGACGAGGAGAAGACCACGAACACTGGGAGCGGAGCTGAGCTGCTTCCGCGCGAGCTTCCCTGGACGCCAGCGCAGTCGCTTGCGGCCTTCGAGGTCGATGGGCCGTTCGAGATTGAACTCGTCGCATCGGAGCCGCTTGTCTGCGATCCGGTCGATGTCGTTTGGGATGAAAAAGGCCGAATGTTTGTGGCCGAGATGCGCGACTATCCGCTTCCGCCGACTCACGGCCCGCTACTTTCGCGGATCCGCATTCTTGAAGACGAAGACGGCGACGGTCTGCCTGACAAAAGCACAATTTGGGCCGACAACGTTGACCATGTTCAAGGTCTCTTGCCGATGAACGGCGGTCTGTTGGCGACGACGCGGACGAAGATTCTCTTCCTCAAGGACGAAGATAATGACGGCTTTGCGGATGAGCCAAAGGTGCTGTTCCAAAGCAATGAACCGAGCCACTCTCAACTTCAGGTTTCCTCTCCGCGCTGGGGGCGCGACAACTGGATTTACCTCAACAACGGACTGAACGGCAAGGAGATCTACCCTGGCGAGGACGAGGACGCGAAGTTCGCGTTTTCGAGCCGGAACATCCGGATTCACCCGGTAACTCTCGAGGTTCAAGCCGTCTCCGGCTATGGCCAATTCGGCGCGACGATCGACGACTGGGGCCGCCGATTCGCATGCACAAACCGCAGTCCTGTGATCTTCGCCGCGATGCCGCTTTCAGCTGTGTCGCGCAATCCGCACGCCGGCTTGACGAAAGGCCACGTGGAGATCGCGCCGTTTGGCGGAGTGTCGAAAGTCTATCCCTATGAGCTGAGTCACACGACCTCGAATGCGCACCTAGGCACTCACACGGCAGCCTGCGGGCTTGGCGTTTATCGCGGCGATCTTTCTGCGGATCTGAAGGGCGATGTGTTTGTTTGCGAGCCTCCAGGCCAGCTGGTGACTCGCTCGAAACTGGTTTACGAAGGAGCTAACTTGAAGGCGGAGCGCGTTCGCATCGGAAAGCAGACTGAATTCCTCCGCAGCGCCGACGAGTGGTTCCGGCCGGTTAACATCCGCACTGGCCCGGACGGAGCGCTTTATGTTTGCGATATGTATCGGCGTTTTATCGATCACGCCCGGTTCTTTCCGGATGAATTCCAGGAAGCTCATTACATGCGGGCAGGATTCGACCAAGGCCGGATCTGGCGGATCAAGCCGAAAGGTAGCGAAGTTCCGAAGGTCGAAATTCCAGAAGATCTGGATGGCTGGATCGGCAAACTGAACCATCCGAATGGTTGGATGCGCGAAACGGCCCAGCGCATGGTCGTTGAAGGCGGCGACGAGAAAGTCGTGGCGACGCTGATCGATATTTTTGAAGACGAAGTCGACCCGTTAGGAAAGCTGCATCTCCTGCGATCGCTCGATGGTCTTGGAGGGCTGCCACCGCAGATGCTTCGCGTCGCGCTGAACGCTGACCAGCAACCTGAGCTGATCGAAAACGCAATCGAGATGGTCGAGCAGCTGCTGGAAGACGATTCGTCCTGGAACGATCCGCTCATTGAGCTTACGAAACACGAAATCCCACGAGTTCGTTACCGCGCGGCGATCGCGGTCGCCGGAATCCAATCAACCGAAGCGACCGAAGCACTCGTTCAGTTGGCGATCGAATCCTACGATGATCCCTGGATTCGAAAAGCGATTCAAACTCGTGCGGGCGGACTGTCAGGTGAATTTCTCTTTCACTATTTCGCTTTCCTGACTAAGCCCGAAAATCAGGAGAGCTTCAATCTGCGAGACCATTCTCAGGACGCTGATTTGATCTCGGAATTCATGGCCACGATTGCCGCAGACGGCGCTGAGGATGAAATGTTGCTCGCTCTGCGTCACATCCAATTTGGGAAGATGAAGGACTGGATGATGATGGCTTTGATCGACGGGCTCGCTAAGGGGCTGCCGAAGAATCCGGAGATAAAATCGCTCGCTGTTTTCTTTTCCAAGCCCCCGTTTGAGTCCGGTGCACTGGTCCTGCCCCTCAAAGAACTCGTGGATCGCTCGGTGGCCATCGCCGTCGACCGAAACGCCGTTTTGGATTCTCGATTGGCCGCGCTTCCGATGCTGAGCCATATTCTGCGCGACGCTCGATTTGAGCATTTTTCCAAGCTCATCGAAGTGGCCGAGCCTCCAGAGATTCGTGCCGCCGCCTGGAGCCTCGCAAAGGGACTCGATCGTAAAAAGGTCGCCGACTTGCTATTCGAACAATGGCCGCAACTCGATCCAGCTTCCCGAGGAGAAGCGATCAAAGTCCTTGTTGGTTCGAGCACCGCGGTCAGGCTGATGAAGGAAATGCAGGCCGGGCGGATCAACAAAGGCTTGGCTGATCCGATGAGTAAGTGGGTCTGGCTGCGGTCGAAAAACGAAGAAATGCGATCGTTGGCTGAGGAGCTTTTCGCTCGTCCCAGCGCTGATCGCGCAGCGGTCCTGAACGACTACCGCGCGGCTCTGGAACTCGAAGGCGATGTCGAACGCGGCCGTCAGATTTTCACGGTGACGTGCTCGGTTTGCCACAAAGTTGATGGCGTCGGAGCGGACATCGGCCCGGACATCACGGACGTTCGAAACAAGCCGGTAGAGGGCCTGCTTTCCGACATTCTGGATCCAAGCCGCGCGACCGAAGCTCGCTGGACGAGTTTTACCGTCGAATTGACCGATGGCCGGGTGCTCTTCGGTCGAATCGGGGCGGAAACGGCCGACGCGATCACTCTTGTCGGACTCGGCGTGAACGAAACGATCCAGAGAAGCCAGATCAAAGCGATGACCGATACGGGCCTGTCTTTGATGCCGGTGGGCGTGGAAGCCGGGATCGACAAGCAGCAGATGGCCGACCTTTTGCAGTTTCTCAGGAAGCGTTGAACCCGGCCTCAGCGCACCGATTCAGAGTCACACTCGCAGCCCAGACAACAATCAGGCTCAAGCGTTGACATTTTGAACCCTCCCGCTTTGTTGCGCCCCTTTTTGAAAAAACACACTAGAATAATCCATCCAGATCGTCCGATGAAAAAATTTCTCACTTTGCCTATTATCTTGATTTCAATCCTGGCCGCAGGTCAGGCAATTGCTCAGGACACAACAGACACAGCAACGCCTCCCGCAACTCCGGTTGCAACGCCCCCGGCTTCGCCGCCTGCAGCACCTCCAAGACCCGCAGCAGCGGCGCCAACACCGGCAGCGGCCGAGCCAGCAGCTGCTGTGAGCACGGACGTCACTGCAAAGCCGAAGCTGATGCCAAAACAGTACATCGCGAACTTTTACCAGTCGTTTGCCGACGAGCGCGCCGAGCCGAATACCAATAAAGCCCGCAACGGTCTTCTTGCCTTGCTGACGAGTAATGATAGCCTGACTGCGCGTGGAATCGAGCAGATCGCGGGCGCGATTCAGGGGCCGCTTGGCACTGTCGGCGAATTCATCGACTATAAAGTCGCAGGCGAGGAAGACGTCACTGACCGCATCCAGGTCATTCGCGTGATTGCTCATTTCACTAACCAACCGTTCATGAATGAGTTCACTTTCTATAAAAAGGAAGACGGTTACTGGGGTTTGGTGAACCTCCGCTACGACGCCAATCTGGCGACGATGTTTAATGATTGATTGACCTGAGCCTGGCCAACGCTCCAAGTGAGCGATGGCCAGGGTTTACAAATGCCCCGTAATCACGTGGGAGAGCCACCAGGAGAAATTCACATCTCGCCTGATCGATGATTATGGCGAGGGAGTTTCGGTAGGCTCCAGTAAAAAAGAAGCTCAAGAGCAGCTTCGAGAGTACCTGACTTTTCGGGCGCGGAATGACGAGTATTTCTGGCTCGACCCGGATTTTGAGGAGCCGGAAATCCGACAGGTCAAGGTCCGCGTTACGCCTGAGTACGTTGAAGGCCTTCGGCGTTACCCTTGCAAGGAAGCGATAACGCTGAAGCTCCCTTGCGCAGTCGGAAAGCGCCAGAGCGGCCTTTTCGCGGCTCATTTTCCAACGCTGAACGTCTATTTCGATTTCTACGCGATTGAGCAATTTCCCGAGCTTGCTCAGCACTACGCGAAGCAGAATCTGAGTCAACTTTCGCCGCGCGAGCTTTCCCGTTATTTGCCGCCGGTCTCGGTCGAATTTGATTATCTCAACGTAACGATCAAAGATCCGCCGCCAACTGCGGAGAAGACCGATGATCATGAGAATCTCTTAAAAATCGCCGATCCGATCGGGAAACGGACGCAGGGGCGGATCAGCCGGGCCTGGGAACGCGATCGCGAATCCGGCGAGCTTTCGCGACTGCTGACCCAGGACGGTGTGAGCGTTTGCATCGTCGGCAGCTCGGGCTGCGGCAAATCCAGCGTGCTCGTCGAAGCTGCGCGTCGCGTCGAACGAGAGGTCGGTGCCGACAGTTCAAAACCGCGCTTCTGGCTTAGCAGTGCGGCCCGAATCATCGCCGGAATGCGCTACCTCGGGCAATGGGAAGAGCGACTCGAGGCCGCAATTCAAGAACTCCGGAACCTCCGCGGCGTGCTTTGCGTCGAGAACCTCCTGGACCTGCTGCGCGCCGGCGGACAGGGGCCGGAAAGCGGTCTGGCGAGCTTCCTCGTCCCCTACATCAGAAGCGGTGAACTCCGCTTGGTCGCTGAGGCAACTCCGAGTGAACTCGAAGCCGCAGACAGGCAACTTCCGGGTCTGATCGATGAAATGCAGACCCTGACGATTGAACCGTTCGATGAGCGTCGCGCGGTCGCGGTTCTCGGGCACGCGGCTGACTATTTTGCGCAGAATGAGAAGATCCAGTTTCCGCGCGCCGCTGCCGAAGAAGTTCACCATCTTTTCCGACGATTCCAGCCGTACGTTGCGTTTCCAGGCAAGGCGATTCAGCTCATGACCTCGGCTGCCGATCAGCAGCTGCTGGAAGGCAAGGCCGAGGTTTCGACTAACGATGTCAGGCGAGAATTCAGTTCGCAGAGCGGTCTGCCAGAGCTGTTTTTGCGTGAAGACCTTCCTCTCGATTACGATCAGCTGGTTGCTGAGATTTCCGCAAAACTGTTCGGGCAGACGGAGGCCGTTGGTCAGATTTGCCGGACGATCGCCAAGTTCAAAGCCGGCTTGAACGATCCAAATCGACCGTTAGGCGTTCTGCTGTTTTGCGGTCCGACGGGCGTCGGCAAAACTCAACTCGTGAAGCTACTCGGCGATTTTCTCTTCGCCAGCAAGCCGGAGAAAGACCGGCTGATCCGGCTCGACATGAGCGAATACAGCGGGCATGACGCGGCGGAGCGCCTCCTCGGAAACGTGCTCGGCCGTCCCAGCGAACTGATCCGCGCCGTTCGGGCCAATCCGTTTTCGATCATCCTTTTGGATGAGATTGAAAAGGCTGCGCCGGACGTATTCGATATGCTGCTCAACGTGTTTGAAGAAGGCCGCCTGACCGATCCGCTCGGCCGCCTGACGAACTTCAACAGCTCGATTCTGGTCATGACG
Organism: Verrucomicrobiales bacterium; assembly: GCA_047620505.1. Lineage (GTDB taxonomy): Bacteria > Verrucomicrobiota > Verrucomicrobiia > Verrucomicrobiales > DEV007 > JBLHKS01. The sequence continues at coordinate 39,247 of JBLHKS010000030.1, forward strand.
TCGAACCTCGGAACGAGCAGTTCCGGAAGCGTCGGGTTCGGCGCGGGCTCGACTGACGAAGAAGCTCCGCCGGTTTTCACCGACCCAAGCGCGGTTCGAGAATTTTTCCGCCCGGAGTTCTTCAATCGGATCGATCATATCGTCTTTTTCAACGCGCTCGGAAAGTCGACGATCGTCGAGATCACGAGGCTTGAACTCGCGCAGATTTCGAAGCGCGAAGGTTTCAAAGAGCGAGGAGTCGAACTCGAATTCTCCGAAAAACTCGTCGAGGCGGTTGCGAGCGAAGGATTCGATCCGGTCTATGGCGCTCGCCCGCTTCAGCGCGCGATCGAAGAAAAAGTGGTCATGCCGCTAGCGCGAAAACTGGCCGGTGGAGAGAAACTGGAAGGAAAAGTGAAGCTCGATTGGGACGCTGAAGAAGCGGCTGTCGTCGTCGCAGAGTGAAAGCCGACTCAGAGAAGTTCCGTGTTTCAATCGATGCGAATCTTCGGAATTTTTACTCTGGTCTTCGGTCTTTCTTCGGCGCTTTCTGCGGATCAGCCGACCCATTGGGCGTTTCAGCAGCTGCTGAGTCCCGAGCCGCCCGTTGTGGCGAATTCGGACTGGCCGAAAAGCGATCTCGATCACTTTATTCTCGCTCGACTTGAGGCTGAGAAGCTGGATTTAGCTACTGACGCTGATCCTGTGACGCTTGCTCGGCGGCTCTATTTCAACTTGATCGGGTTGCCCCCAACTCCTGAGCAGATCGCCGCTTTTGACGAATCGAAACTCGAGGCAGTCGTGGATGATCTTCTCGCCAGCCCGCGATTCGGCGAAAAATGGGGCCGCCACTGGCTTGACCTCGCTCGTTACGCCGAGTCCAACGGCAAGGATCGCGATGTCGTTTTTCCTCATGCCTGGCGTTACCGAGATTACGTGATTAACGCGTTAAATTCGGACATGCCTTACGATCAGTTTGTCCGAGAGCAGATCGCGGGCGATTTACTCGATCGAGGGGACGATGGCGTGATCGCGACGGCGTTCCTGACGCTTGGACCGAAGGCTTTTCAAGAGGTGAACATGGAGAAATTCACCATGGATGTTGTCGATGAACAAATCGATGTGATGAGCCGCTCGATCCTCGGTTTGACGATTGCCTGTGCGCGCTGTCACGACCACAAATTCGACCCGATTCCGACAGCCGATTACTACGCGCTCGCCGGGGTTTTTCTCAGCTCAGACAACCGTTATGGACCGGGCCCGCTCTACGTAAACAAACATCCGAAGGACACCGATTTTGTTCCGATCGGGGACCGGATTGACGAGCTTCATCCGACAGTTGCCGCTTGGCGAGCCGAGGTGCTTCGCCTGACCGAGGAAGTGACCGGGATTCGGTCGGCGGCGTATCGAATTCAGCGCCAGGTGACTGGCGAGCTCCGCGATCGTGGCCTGAAAAAGCCGGAGGACGATCTTGAATTGCTGAAACTCGATCAGAAGCGAGCAGCGATGACGGCTGACGCGACGGCTAAGAATGAGCTGCGCGAAAAGATGATCAAGACGCCGCCTGCCGAGCAACCGGGCTACACGATGGCGATTCTGCACAGCGAAGAGCCGCCGGAAGATTGCAAAATCCGGGTGCGCGGCGTTCACGATGAGCACGGGGAGAAGATTCCGCGGGGACGTCTCACAATTCCGGGAATGCCAGATGTCGGCGAGATCAAGGCGGACGAAAGTGGTCGAAAACAGCTCGCCGATTGGCTTACTTCGGCGAAGAACCCGCTGACGGCTCGCGTCTACGTAAACCGCGTCTGGCGGCACCTTTTCGGGCGTGGACTCGTTCGCACGACGGACAATTTTGGTATCAGCGGCGAGTCGCCGTCCCATCCTGAGCTGCTCGATTTTCTTGCGGCTGAATTCATGGCTGATGGGTGGTCGACGAAGAATCTGATCAAACGAATCGTGCTGAGCCGAACCTGGCAGCTGAGTTCAAAAGGCGATCCGGCAAACGCTGAGGTTGATCCGGAGAATACGCTTCTCTGGCGGGCGAATTTCCGTCGACTCGACATCGAACAGTTTCGCGATTCGGTCCTCGCCGTGAGCCAGCAGCTGCTGACCGATCCGCCTGATGGCTCGATGATGAAGGATGTCTACGCCGGTGCTGACTACGGAACTGGCGGCCACCACGCCAATTTCGAAGAGCAAATCGCTAACGACCGGCATCGGACTGTTTATTTGCCGATTGTCCGAAACAGCATGCCGGAGGCGCTCCAGCTGTTCGATTTCGCCGATCCCAACGCGACAACCGGCGATCGCAACGCGCGGACGATCCCATCGCAGGCGCTCTATCTGATGAACAATCCGTTCGTCGAGCGGGAAGCGCGCAACGCCGCCGAGCGGATTCTCAAAACTCCAGAGTCAGACCGGGTTGAGCTTGCTTACCTTTTGACGTCGGGCCGACTTCCCGGACCTGGCGTGGCTGGAGATGCGACGTCCTACCTCGCTTCTCGCACGGCTCAAGCCGATGAAATCGAGGCCTGGACAGACCTGATGCAGACCCTGTTCGCCAGCGCGCGTTTTCGCTATCTCGACTAGCTACTTCGGGTCGACCTGTCGATCGCTCTGAAGATAGGCGATCAAATCGACCACCTCGGATTCGGTCAACGGCACCAGCAAACCGTCGGGCATGATCGAGGCTTTCGACACCGTCCGCTCTTCGATTTCTGCGATCGGGATCACCGATTCTTCGCTGATCATCCGAAGCGTGACCGTCGACTCGGTCTCAGCACTGAGGAAACCCGTGAGAACCCGCCCGTCCTTCATCACGATGATTTCCATCCGATAATCGCGCGCAACCGAGGCGCTGGGATCGATGATGTTCTCAAGCAGGTAGTCGAAATTCTGCCGCTGAGATCCCGTCAGCTCGGGGCCGATGTCCAAGCCCTCGCCGAACATTTTGTGGCACGCGGCGCAGCTTTTCATGAAGATCGTGCGGCCGTTGGATTTGTCAGCTGACTTGAGCGCCCCAACCGTGAGCTTCTTCTTCCACTCGGAAATCTGCTGCGCGCTCTGCTTCGATGCCGCCCGGAGATCGCCCCAGACCTCGGCAACGCGACTGCTAAGCTCGTCATCGCCGAGGCTCTGGATTTGTCTGGCAGCGAACGCGGAAATGTCAGTCCGCGGAAGCGTTCCTGCCTCAACGGCGTCCAGCAGCTGCTGAGCCCACGCCGCTCTGGAAACGAGCGCCTGAACCGCATCCTGCTTAGCGGCAGCGTCAAACTTTATATAGTTAGTGAGAATTCTGGCTGGCGTCTTTGGATCATCGAAGAGAGCTAATGCTCGGATGGCAGCGCCGCCCACCGCCGGGTCGGCTACGAGGTCCGAAAACTCGCGGATGAACTTCGGGTCACGCTTAGCCGCTAGGGCAGCGATCGCCGCGTGCCGAGTCTTCGTTGGCACTGCCGAATCTTTAGCGCGAGCAAGCACGGCGGTGATCGCGTTCGAGTCGCCAAAAACCAGCGCAAGCCGCATCACCTGATCTTCATGCGCATCGGTCTTCGTGAGATTCGCGTAAGCTACGCTCCATCCGGCAGGCATCGCCGCGCTCCTTTGGCCCTCGATACCTGTCAGGATACCACCGAGGAGGTCCTGCTGAACGTCGATCTCCTGCGTCTTGCTCAGCACCGCGATCACCGCATCCAGATCTCCAAGCGACGCCGCGCGACGCCCTATGAATTCCCGAACCATCGGAATCCGCGCCGTCCCGGCAAGCTCAGCGAACTGCTTGATGTCCTCGTGAATCAGCGGCTCGATCGCATACCAATACATGAACGGCAGGTTCTGATCCTTGAAGTCCGCTCCGCGAGAGACCAGGGCCCTCGCGATCGGCCACCGATCCTCTGCCGCCAATCGCTGCAGCGCGCTGGCAATGTGCAGCCGCACAAACGCTGAATCGCCCGACTCCGCCAACTCTCGCATCCGGCGCAACGCGGCTTCCGGTGGGTTGCGGTCCTCGCAGATCAGCTGGACCGCCCATGCGCGGACATACTCCGAATCATTGCTCATTACCGAGGTCAGGAACTCGTCGCTCGCCTCGCCAATCGCGTGCAGTGCCCAGAGCGCGCGCAGCTTCCGCGTTTCATCATCTTGCGACTCGAACATCGCCAGCAGTTGCTGGCGCGCGGCGTCCATCTCCTTGCCCGCCGCAAAGCGCTCCTGCAAGAGTCGCCGGGCGTGCTGAACATACCAATCATTCTGATGAAGCTGGAGCTCGACCAGCTCCGAATCGGTCATCGAGGCTAAGCCCAGTTTCGGAGCAGCCGGTTGGCCATAGGTGATCTTGAAAATCCGCCCAGTCTCGCGTCGCGTGTTTTTATAGCTATGGCACTCCCCGGTGTCCGACCAATCGCTCACAAAAGCCGAGCCATCCGGCCCATAGCGAATCGTTACCCCCATAAACCACTTGTCCGGCGATATCATGATATCCGGCGCATGTGAAGCTGTATAACCCGAGCCTGCCCGAGCCAACACATCGCGATTCACTCGCTTACCGTGGATATTGTTTATGAACACCGTATTGCGATACTCCTCCGGCCAGCTGCCGCCGAGATAAACCATCGTCCCGCAATGCGCATGCCCGCCGCCGATCGCCAGCTCCTCTTCTGAGCCAAGATGATCCCGCACATTGTTCCCGCCGATGAAATGCAAGTGATCGGCGATCGTCTCAATCCGTTTGTAGGCAAAGCGGCTCGACTCGCGATTGCGCCAGGGCTCGTAGTGCGCGCCCTGAATCACGTGGAACAGATGCGGATTGACGCAGTTGCAAACGAAGCCCTGACCGAAGTCGTCCCAATCGATCCCCCACGGATTCGTCGTCCCATCGGAGAACGGCTCCCAAACTTTCGTGATCGGATGATATCGCCAGACACCGCCATCGAAGCGCTGTCGCTCATCATCGCTCGCGCCTGGCTTCCCGATCATCGACCAGTTGGTTCGGCCATGCGTGCCGTATAGCCAACCGTCCGGGCCCCAGGAAAACCCGTTCGCCATATTATGCGCATTCGAATGATTGCCGAAGCCATCCAGAACCAACTCTGGTTCGCTGTCCGGCACATCGTCACCATCTGCGTCCGGTATAAAGTAGAAATACGGCGGCGACATCACCCAGGCACCACCGAAGCCAACTTCGATCCCGCTAATGTAGTTCAGCTTATCATAGAACACCGTCTTCTTGTCGAAACGACCATCGTTATCCTTGTCCTCGAAGATCACGATCCGGTCGTTCGCTGGTTCGCTGGTATGGTTCGGATAGGAATACCCCTCCGCCACCCAAAGCCGCCCGCGGTCATCAATGCTGAACCCGATCGGCTGCTTAACGTCTGGCTCGCCCGCGAACAGCGTCACGTCGAATCCCTCCGGCACGATCATCGCATCCGCCGCCTCTTCCGGGGGCAGGGGAGCGTCGATCACTGGCTGTTTGTCCGCTGCCAGCAGAAAAATCAGGCCGGCTGCAAGCAAGGAAAGGGAAATCGGGAGAACTTTCATCAGCGGGTAATCTGGAGTGGAATCGGTCGTACGCCAACGACGACATTATTCTCTTCTTTGCGGATAATAAGCTCTGTCATTCTCGTTGCATTCCGGTTGATGGGGTTCGAAGCCCAGCGCGCCACCTTTGAAACGCAAGGATACCTGCTTGTCGAAGGTCTATTCTCGCTCGAATCTACTGCTGCCACAACTGGGCGACCTACGGGCTGAACTACTATGTGCTCGCCAGGTTGTTGTGGAATCCCGATCTCGATGTCGAAGAATTGATTGTAGTCGCAACGCTTTTATACTACACGTGATCCGCGATCCACGCACCCGAACATTCAGCCGTTCCAGGCCCTACTATCATGAGCAAAGAAGTCGAGGAAGTTGGAGCTCCGAAATACGGCGTCAAACCGGACTGCGCTGATCCTTACGCGACTTGGCTGAAGCGCGAGTTGAAGCACGATCGCGGTCAACTTGCTTCGCGCTACGATCCGTCAGGGCGATATCTCTTCACCGGCGCGCTTGATAACTTCGTCCATCGTTGGGATCTGAGCGATGAATCGGAAGAGGGCAAACGCGAGCCGCTTGCCGGGCACGAAAGCTGGGTACGCGGGATGGACTGGTTTCCGGCAGGGAGCTCCGACCAGCAGCTGCTGGCGACGGGCGATTATGTCGGCCGCCTCATCGTCTGGCCCGCGCTGGCTGAGAAACCAACGCCGAAGCTGTCCTTCGCGGCGCATGACGGCTCGATCCGCGCGGTGTCTGTGTGTCCTGACGGAAAGTCGATTGCGAGCGCCGGCAATGACGGGATGGTCCGCGTCTGGTCGGCTGAGGATGGAAAGAATCTTCTGGAGCTGTCAGGGCACGATTGCCATGTCTATCACACCGCGTTTCATCCAGACGGCAAATCGCTGATCTCGGCGGATTTGAAGGGCGTTGTCAAGCACTGGCAAATTCCAACCGGTAAGCTCATCCGCGAACTCGACGCCAGTCTGCTCCACACATACAGCGAAAAATACACAGTCGATGTCGGCGGAATTCGGGGGATGAGTTTTAATGCTGACGGCTCGCAGCTCGCCTGCACAGGCTCGACCGGTGATGACAAGGGTATCCGCGGCGATCGGCTCACCACGGATCGTTGTGATCGATTGGGACTCCGGAAAAACGGCGAGAGAACTCAAGCCTGGGACCGAATATCCTTCGATGGCCTGGTCGGTCCGTTTCCATCCCGATGGCTTCATCGTTGGCTCTGGCGGATGCCGAATCGGAGGCTATTTGTGGTTCTGGCAGGATGGTCAGGACGAGGCATTTCACGAGGTCAAATTCAAGCAACGCGCGCCCGGGTTCGATGTCGACATTGCGCCGGATTTGAAGACGCTCGCCGTCGCCAATCACGATGGTGCGATCCGGTTTTGGGAAATGGCTCCTGAACCGCCCGAGGAACCCGAGAAGAAGGCTGGTTAAGCCTTGCTCCTCGGTTTTTAATCCTGAAATCTTGAACCCTTCGTCAGGAATTTGACGCGACCACCTCTTCGCGCGGAGCCTCGGCGTGATCCGGCTCCGGATACTCGAAGACATCACCCTCATAATTCCTGAGGAGAATCCGCTCCTTGTCGTGCTGAATGACATAATCCGGGTTAACCGGGATTTTACCGCCTCCGCCAGGCGCATCGATCACGTACTGCGGAATCGAATAGCCGGTCGTGTGCCCGCGCAGTCCCTCGATGATTTCGATTCCTTTCCGCACCGAAGTCCGGAGGTGTCCGGATCCGTGGATCAAGTCCATCTGATAGAGGTAGTAAGGCTTCACCCGGCAGCGCAAAAGCTTCTGCACAAGGATCTTCATCGTTTCGACGCTGTCGTTCACACCACGAAGTAGGACGCTTTGATTTCCGAGCGGGATCCCGGCGTCAGCCATGCGTTCGAAGCCTTCTTTAACCTCGGTCGTAATCTCGCGAGGGTGATTGACGTGGACGCTGATGAAGAGGGGGTGGAACTGCTTGAGCAATTCGCAGAGTTTCGGCGTGATTCGCTGCGGTAGGAAAACTGGGACGCGCGAGCCGATTCGAATGAATTCGATGTGCTCGATCGCTCGCAAGCGGCGAAGAATTTTTTCAAGTCTTGCCTCAGAAAACAGCAGTGGGTCGCCCCCTGACAAGAGCACATCTCGAACCTCAGTGTGCTCTTCGAGATACTTGAATGCTGGCTCAAACTGAGTCTCCAATTGCTGGTCGCCTGCGCCGCTCACGACTCGGCTGCGAGTGCAATAACGACAATAGGCAGCGCATCGATCCGTGATCAGGAAATTCACTCGATCCGGGTAACGATGAACGAGTCCCTGGACCGGCATATCGCCGTCTTCGCCGCAGGGATCGCTCATTTCCCAGCTCGAACTCTGGGTTTCTTCGATCCGTGGAATCACCTGGCGGCGAATCGGACATTCCGGATCTTCCCGGTCGATCAAATTCATGAAATGTGGCGTGATCGCCATCGCCAGCTTATTTCCAGAAAGCAAAACGCCTTCGATTTCTTCCGGAACGAGCTTCAGGTGCTTCTGAAGGCAGTCGAGTCCGGTAACGCGGTTCTTAAGCTGCCAACGCCAGGAATTCCAGTCGGCATCGGATATAGCTTCGCCAGCCCAATAACCGGGAGCGTAAGATTGGAAATTTTTTTCGGGAAGGGAAGAATTAAATCGCATGACGATGGCAACGGATGCTTTGGACTGACATCCGCCGCAGACCTTACGATAGAGGGGAGGCGAGGGGTGTCAACGAGGGGCAAATGACCAAAATCTGCCTTACAGAATATCGCCGAGGCGCTCAACGATCAGCTGCGACCAGGTTTCCAGGCGGTCCGAACGCGCCAGCAGCTGCTCGCGGCTCAGGAACTCCAATTCGGTGATGTTGTCCTCGTTCGCAGCGACTTCCGGGCCTTCCAGATCGAAGAGGTGAACGACTCCGAGATGAACCTGGCCGACTTCGTTCGTGTCGTCGTTGATCAGGCCGACGATTCGCTGTTTGTGCGCCGTATCGATTTTCAATTCCTCATTGGTTTCCCGTTCAACGCCAGCGAGATAGAGGCCTTCACCGAGCGAACCACTGGCGTGATAATCGTCTTCGTTAACGTGGCCACCGATTCCGATCGAGCCCTTTGCCGCGAGGCGCTTTTCGCCCGATCCACCACCCCGAACGTAGTGAAGAAACGTGTCGCCGTGACGAAAAATCGCGTAAGGAATGATCTGCTTGTGACTTGGATCGTCTTCTGCGTCGTCCCGAGCGAGAAAGAGGTTATTGGCCGGGTCGAGGATCGAAGGGAGATACTTTTCGGCGTTTGGATTGAAACCGTGAAACGCTCCGAGTTGATCGAAAAGCGCGCGAGTGATTACGAGGACGTTCTCGTCTTGGTATTTGGACATGAGTTGGGTGATCTGTCAGGATCACCGCAGATTGGCGAGAACACGCGGCGGCTCAAGAGATTTGTCCTAGGCGATCCAGGCTTGACCGGCCCGCCCCGATTCCACTTCGAATCGGGACGGTGCAGCCTTTGAGCCTCACCAGGACAGAGGATTCTTGCTCTCGCTCTTTTTCCTCCATTTATTTGACGATCGCCGGCGCATTTTGTGAGCCGCTTTGTGGAATTTTGGATGCGGATCTGCTTCTTGGACGATTTTTCCGCCGTCTTGTCTGAGCCGGCCACCGCCTGAAATCTTGTTGCTGTCCTTGTCGAAATAGATCCAGCAATTCTTCCCGGCGATCGCCACGTTATCGCAGTCCCAGAATCGGCAATGCGTAACATAAATCAGACACGGCCCCGGTTTTCCGTTGAAATAGAGCGGATTGCCATTGTCTGGATTCCTCTCGCCGTCGCCCTTGATTGCCGTTTTGCAATTCACAAAATCAACGTTCCTGATCACAATCATGCTGTTCGCCTTTCCGCGAACTGCGCGGACTGCATTTTCAATCACGATTGGATTCTTGATCGTCGTTTTGCCTCGCATCTCCAGCACTCCTCCTTGAACTTCCAGAACTTTGTCTGTGCCAGGTTTGTCTTTTCCTCCACCTTTTCTGCCTTTCCATTGACCTTTATAGATAATCGCACGGGCCAACGGATCGACGACAAACGCGTCTTCTCCAAAATGATCGCTATAGATTCCGTCAAACTTCACTTTGATTGGTTTGTAGGTTGAGCGCCGATCTTTCCCGGTGAAATTCGGTCGACTGCTGACGTGGATGCCTTCTTCGCTACCTCGGTAGCCGAAGTTTCTGACCTCGCCCCTCTCGGAGAACATTGCCGCCATTCTGCCGTATTCTTTTACGGTTCTCGGCATCCTTTTGAAATCGTACATCGTTCGTCGGTAATCCTTCAATTCTCTGAAGGTGCCGCTCGCGTCTTTTTTCTTTTCAGGTTTCCAGTTGTACTTCGGTTTAGCCATAATGATGTCTCACGTTTAAATTCAATAAACAGCGTTAGCTGGCTGGATCAGCTTAGAAACATTCTGAGTAATCTGGCAAGCCCAATCGGGAAATAATTGAAAAACACCCGTGGTCGAATTACCAGGACATTGGATTGCCATCATCCTTTTTCGGCCATTCGTTGGTCGGCTGACGGCG
>JBLHKS010000031.1:0-48597 GCA_047620505.1 Verrucomicrobiales bacterium
TAACATTGCCTCTTTCGAAAGTTTATTGCCGATCTCCGACAAATCAGGACCGAAGTCGATCCCCTCGCCTTTCACTTTGTGACACGTGATGCAGGCCGTGGTCGTGTAGAGCGGCTTACCCGCCTCGGCACTCCCCTTCATCGCGACCAACTCGGCGACCGGCGGAAGCTTCTCGGCTCCAGCAGCTGCTGGGACCTTGAATTTGCCTTTGGCCGCGTTCCGCAAGCCCTGATCCGGACTGCGGGCGATCGCGCCAGCGGCGAGGAAATGAAGATCGTCAGCGAGCTGGCCCTGTTCGGCGAGCTTGACGAGTTCGCGGCCTCCCGCGCCGGAATTGGCTAACGCGGAAACGACGATTCGAGCGAGTTCCGGGCTGGTTTCCTTCCGCTTGAGCTCGTTGATGAGCAAGCCCGCCGCGCCGCGATCACCGCTGCGGCCGAGAGCGTTGGCGACGTGGCCAGCACGTTCCGCGTTCTCCGCATCGCGCAAGACACCTTCCAGGTAACCGCGATCACGCGTCAGCAATCGCGCGGCGGTTGCAGCCTCGCTGGAATTCGGATTTGCCGAAATAAAAGCGACCAGCTCCAAGCCGAAACCGCGCAAATTGAGCCGCTCGACGAGGGAAACGAATTCAGGCTTGCCGCGCATCGGTTCGATGATCGCGTTCAAGCGCGCTTCGCCGCCTTCGATCAATTTGATCTTGTTAGAGCCGAGTTGTCCGGCCGCGAAAAGCGCAATTTCCGGGCTATCGATTTTCTGAAACAGTTTCGCGTAGTCCTCGGCAACCGCTTCTTTGTCCGGAAGAAATTGCAGCGAGCGCAGCGCTTTTGAATCGCCAAAATCCGCTGGCAACTCGCCAGCAATCAACGCAGCTGCGATTGGAGAACCTCCGGTCGGACGCGCACGCCAGAGCACATCGGTCGGAACTTTTTCGGCAACCGAAAGGCGGGCATCCCAATGAAGATCAGCCCCGATACCGATCGCTTCGAGCGCCCAGCGATCTTCTCCGTCGTGCTTGGCTACGAGCTTAGCCCAGAGGTCATTCGCCTTCGCGCTGCCATCAAATCGTAGAGCAAGCGAGCATTCGCGGCGAACTCCAGCGTCCGCGTCACCGACGAGCGACTCGACCGCAGCCAGCAGCTGCTCGGGATGAAGTTGGCGAACCGCACGCAGCGCGGTGATGCGAATGTTAGGGTCGTCGTCCTTCAAAGCAGCTTCTGGATAGTCGAGACGAGCAAGGAGCCAAAGGGCGCGAGCGCGGTGGTGCGGATCGCCCTGACTGAACATTTCTTCCAGCTCCGGCTTCGCGGCTGCGCCCTTTGCGTGGAGGCCTTGCCAAGCGAGGTAGCGGGCGGCTTCGTTCGGCGAGCTCAAGCTGACTTCGCCAGCCGAGTATTTCTCTTTGCCTTCGACCGTTACGCGAAACAGCCGACCGCGATCGAGATCACCCATCGCGTGGCCGCCAACGCCTGGATCGTACCAATCGGCAACGATAAGCGAGCCGTCCGGAGCCACGCAGACATCGCTCGGCCGAAACCAACGGTCGGTCGTGTTTTCCAGAATATTGTGCATCTCCGCCTGGTAGCCGCCGCCGATCGGCTCGGAAACGTAAGCGCGGACGACGTTCGGACCGGCATCGCAGTGAATCGGCTGACCGTGGAAAATATCCGGAAGCAAGTGGCCTTCGTAAACGCAGATCCCGGTGGGCGAGCCCTGGCCGGTTTGAATCAGGTTAGGAACCACGCCAGGGTCGTTGAGATGCCAATGCATCAGCGGAACTTCGGTCTCGATGTTCGGCCGCGGATCGCGCCAGCCAGCGCCGGTGATTTCGTCCTTGTAGCCGTAGTTTCCGAACTCCATCACGTAGTTGATTCGGACGCCTTTGTTTCCGTCGTCGTCGTTGTCGCTCTGCCAGATTGTGCCGAACGAATCGACCGCAATTTCCCAGTTGTTTCGGAAATTCCAGCCTAACGTTTCAACTCCACTTCCGTCGAGTTCGCAGCGGAAAACCATCCCCTCGCGATACGACGCGCTGCCCGCGCGGACTTCGTTCCCGGCCTTGTCGACGATGATTTTTCCTTCAGCGTCGTGCAGCGCCTTGCCTGCGTTGCCGAAGTTAAAATAGAGCCGACCATCCGGCCCGAAGTGAAACGCGTGGATCCCGTGGTCGTGCTGCGCACCACTGATTTTCGTGAACATCATCTCTTTCGAGCCTTCGTCCGCCTTTCCGTCACCGTCCCTGTCATAGAGGCTGAAAACCTCCTCGCCAGCTGAGATGATGACGCGGTCTCCGAGCACGCAAATTCCGTGCGCAGAGTCCACGTCAGTTCCCTGGTAAAAAACTTTGGCGTCATCAGCTTTTCCATCGCCGTCTTTATCTTCGATGATCAGAATCCTGTCGCCTTCGGGCCGCTTGCCTTTGTGGCGGCGATAATTGATGACCTCACAAACCCAGACGCGACCGCGGTGATCGACGTCGATCGCGCTCGGGCTCAACATGAGCGGTTCGCTCGCGAAAAGCTGCGCTTTGAGATCTTCGTGAATCTTCAAACTCGCCAGCGCATCCTCCGGCTCATGGCCCGCTTGACCGCCGCCACCACCTCCGCCGGAGCCCGCGATGATCGGACCGGGGTTGGCGTTGAAAACGTGAAACTGGACGCTGGTCTCGCCTGACTGATCCGTTCCGCCGTTGTCCAGCGCTCCACGCGCCTGAAACTTCGCAGCACCCTTCGGCAGGCTGTAAACGAGGACAGAACTGGCGTGGACGCCGATCCCATCCTCAACCGGCTTTCCCAGCACACGCATCGGTTGACCGCCTGCGTTTTTGCCAATGTGAGGCTGGCCCCAACCGACTGTCGCCTGCTTCCATTTCATCTCGGTTAGCTTGAGAATTTTGCCGTCCTCCATCACGACTTTCGGCTCGACCCAATTAACCCAGTCGAACGCATAGCCGTCGACATCGCTCACGACGAGGTAGAGCTCCTTCGAGCCCTTGAGATCGACATCGATTTTCACTTCGTGCCCGGGCGTGCTCTCGTTGATCACTTTAGAGGAGAAAAGCGGCTTCACGCCTGACTTTGCGCCAGGCTTGAAAGGCTCAGCAGCTGCTGACTTCGGCTTGCGATTCTGGGCACCGCCATGCTCAAGTGCGTTGGCTTCGAGTTCCTCTTTCGTCGGCCGCTTCGACTCGACGCCGTCTTTCGGAATCGGCAACTTCGCGATCCAGGCGACGCCGTTGAGAACCGTTTTGCGGAAACTGTCGTCTTCCCAGTTCCAGTGGTAGTGCAAACCGGTGAAACCGAAACCACGACCGTCGTTGTAGTCCGCCTTGCGTTGATAAGTCCAGGCAACGTGCTGCGGCTCGCCAGCTGCAACGGCCTTGCGAACATCCGGGTTACCCGAGTGCGCTCCGTCCTTGCGCTTCATCGTTTCCTCAGGAGCTTTCGCGCTGAGGATCGGCGTAATGCCTTCCATGTCGCCGCGGAAGCGCATGTGAAAATACCACTCGTCGTCGATCTTGAACGGCTTGATCCCGTTCGACGCAGGGTGATCCGTGAACGACTCGAATTCCGCGATCCAATGCGGATTGACCGACCAATGCGCCTCGAAATATCCGCCCATCCAGTTGAGCATCCCCTTTCCGCTCGGCCCGATCGGCACCTCGACGCCGTAGTGAAGACAGGCGAGCCCGGCCCCCGTTCTCATGACTTTGTCGAAGTTTTCGACGTGGTTGTTGACGAGGTGACCGCCGCCGCCGGAGCAGAACATCACGACCGCATCCGCTTCATCGAAAAACTCGGCTTCGTTCGCCGGCCAGTTGATTGAGTAGCGCGCCTCAATCTGATTCGGGTAGGCTTTTTCGAGCCATTCGCCGATCAGATGATTGCCCGCGTTGTATTCGTGAGCACCGAAGCCGTGCGAAGTTTTGTGGCCGACAAAACAGATGACTTTCTTGTCGGCGTCCTGCGCCTGCAAGCCAGCAGCTGCTAAGAGCCCGAAGATGAGGGCGATGAGCCCCGAGATGAGGGATTTTCGAGTGAACATGCCGGACTGTTTTCCGGCGCGAGGGCGGTGTCAATGCCAGTCAGCGACCGCAGTCACTTTCTACGGCGACCCCAAACGACGCCGTAGCTGCTGCTGAGCTGGCTTCGCGAGGATTTCCGGCCATGTCACTCGGTCTCCGCAGATTTCGGCAACGTCACGGCGTCACGGCTTTCCCGTCCGAATCGGCGATCTCTTAACAGTTTTCGAATCGCGTCCCTTGTAGAACGACGGTTTCTGGCGAATTTCACAATCACATGAGACTCACGACATTTCTCTACTGTTTTTTGTTTACCTCTTTTGCCATCGCAGAAAACGCCCTGAATACAGTGACCATCCAGTTCGAAAACGAGCAACAGCCGACGGCAGATGCCGGAGTCGGGCCCGGGATGGACGTCGTTCGCGAGGGCGAATACCTGTTCATGCTCCAGCAACGGAATCTGGTGGTTCTCTCGGTAAAGGACCCGGCCCGACCGGTGGTGGTTGGGAGACTGGAAGACGTTGGGAACCTTCGGCAGATTGTGGTTCGCGACAACGTTGCGTATATCACTGCGCGGGCAGACGGCTTGTTCGTCATTGATGTTTCGGACCGAACGGAGCCGAAATTGTTATCGCATTACGACACCACTGAATTCGCGACCGGGATCGCACTGAAAGACCAGTTCGCCTTTGTCGCTCAGCGCTGGTTCGGCGTGGAGATCATCGACATTTCCAACCCGGCGAAGCTGCGTCACGTCTCCGTGGTGCGAATCGGCGAGGCGCAGTCGTGCGTAGTTTCCGACGGGTATTTGTACGCCGGGGCCTGGGAAGAATGCCGCGTCGCAATTTGCGACGTTCGCAACCCTGCTAATCCCAGGTTGGTTGCCGAAGTTGAACTCAATGGCCGCGGCGACGGATTGTGTGTGGAGAACGGAATTCTTTATGCCGCCTACGGACATCATCAACCGGGAGCCGAGCTTTCACTCGACGATCCGCGATACGGAAACGGCAACGGAATGGATATTTTCGATGTCTCCAACCCGGCCAAGCCAAAACCGTTATCACGGGTGCAGTTTGCCTGGCGGTACTATTACGGCTGGCCGGATACGTGGCGGGTAAAACTTTCGTTCCCCTACGCCTACCTCTATCACACGCACAACGGAATTTTCATCCTCGACGTTTCCGACCCGAAGCATCCGAAAGAGCTGGCGCAAATTCGGATTCCCCTTGTCCCGGGGGAGAAAGGCTTTCAAAAACTCAAGACCGGAGACAAATCCGGAGTCCGCCCTGTTGTTATTCCGTTCGACACGGAAAAGGTCTGTTACAGTCCGGTCTGCGGCCTGGAGACCGTCGACGGCTACATGTATTTCACAGGTCTCTTCACCGACCTGCATATTTTCGAGAACGAGAATCTTGTCACGGCGATTAGCGAGGGAGAGGACGATGCCGGCAAGCTAAAGGGAAGCGGCGATTTCCACAACTTCGAGGCGCTCGAACCTCTCGAACTGAAAAATCTGGCCACATATCGGCCGGACGGACAGGTTTACGCGGCGGTGGAGAATAACGGATATATTTACGCTGCCTGTGGATCAGCCGGGATCCATATTCTGGACGAGAACCTGGTCCTCCAGAAGCAGTATCCGACCAGGGGCTTCGCCATGGATGTCCAGGTGCACGAAGAGAAACTATATGCCGCCCAGGGCTCCGAAGGCCTGGTTTGCTACGAAGCGAGCGGCCCCTCGCTCCAGAGATTGACCTCGTATGAGACGAGCCGTGGCATCAGGCAGGTGCGTGTTGCGCCAAATGGTCGATTCGCGGTCGTTCATGCCGGAGGGGCAGGTTACGAAATTCTTGATGTATCTGACCGGAAGCAGATCAAGTTGGCTAAACACGAACGAGGTTGGGCCGGCTTGGTCTATTACCGGCAACTCTGTAACGGGTTTATCGATGGCGATATCATCTGCGGAACCTGGTGTGCTGGCCGGACCTTCATGTCTGATCTAGGTGCCGCCGAACCAACAAACCTGCCAGATCCGATTGGCCTTTTGCCGGACATGAAAACCGGCGGCTATGCTGCCTGCGGCGAATACGCCCTGCTAACGCGCAATGGCGGATACTCCTTCTACAGGCCGCTGCGGGAAGGCGAATACGATACCGAGAAGCCCGTCTACCGAATTCCAGGTGGCCCTGCTTTTTACGGAAAACCAACGGTTCGGGAAAACATCCTCGTCGCGTGTGATCGTATTGATGGGAATGTGACCGTTCTAGACATCACCGATTTGAAAAGCCCGAAACTGATTCGCAAATTCAAGATCAGTGGAAACCCCGATCTGGCCTTTATCGGTGACGGGTATATTTTAATACCAACTGGACGCCAGGGACTCATCAAGTTCGAATTGTGAGCCGAATGAGGAACAAGCATCGATGCCGAGCGCGAGAGCGACGGCGGCATTGAAATCGGGCAGGGTGACGGCCTTGTCAGCCACTCATTGGGCTGCTGTAAACACAACCGGCTTTCAACCCGCCACCCGCGACACACCAAGTGAAGACGTAGGGATGGTGCCCGCGAACACCAGTGACTTCGCTGATTTTCGGATCGCTTTTACATTCTACATTCAATTTCGAACTGCCTTGAGCCATACCCGACTTAAGCTTAGAAACCTGGAACAAATCCACGCCGAAAACGGAGCGCCCATTTGGCGAGAACCGTCGAGGCAAGTCAAGTAGCTCTCGGATGATAACCAATACTATGAAACACACCCTCACACTCTTCACCATTCTGCTGTTCGCGAAGCTGGCATCGCTGCAAGCCGCAGAAATCAAGGGGGTGGAAACCAGCGAGGGACTGACGATTCTCGGTCGCTACGTCGCTACGTCGCCGTCGACAACGTCTGCGCCTGGCCCAACCTGACCCTCCTGCCGGGAGGGGACGATTGTTGCCGTGATTTACGGGCATCCCAGCCATCTTACTGGGCCGGGCGACGTGCAGTGCTGGACATCCCGCGATGGTGTTGGGCAGTGGGAACTCTGCGGAACAGTCGCTGAGCATGATGCAGAGAGCAATCGAGGGAACGTGGCCGTTGGCCTCGCCCACAATGGCGACCTCGTCGCGCTGGTCTCCGGCTGGACCGGGCCGCCGGGATACCGGAAAAAGATCCTCCCGCCGTTGGTCTGCCGTTCGAGTGATGGAGGACGCACATGGAAAACAGACAAATCCGCCATCACCCTGCCGAAAGAGATCAGCCAGGACGACAAGAAACGCGGTCCGATCCCCTACGGTTCCATCGTCAAGCAAAGCAAAGACAAAATGGCCGCCGCCTTTTACGACACGAGCGGGGCGGTCTTCGTGCTGTTCAGCGAGGACGACGGTCGGACCTGGGGCAACGCCTCCGTTTTGACAAAGGAATACGGCACCGAAACCACTTTATTGCGATTGCGGCCGAACCGGTTGCTGGCGGTGTCCCGAGCCGGCAAGGGTCCCGATCCCGACTGATGGCTGCGCGGATTGCGTCAGTACGTTTCCGAAGATGAGGGGCGCACCTGGATTCCGGGCGACGTGATCACCACACACAACGAGCATCCCGGCCACCTCCTGCGTCTCAAGGATGGACGCGTCCTGGTCACCTTTGGCCCGCAAAGTCGGCATTCGGGTTATTGCCGACGAGGGGCGGACGTGGGAGCCGAAGGAGCGGATCGGAATGTGGATTGGCGTTAAAGAAGGGTCGAAATTCTGGGTGCAGATCCTGACAGAGCTCAAGAATCGCGGTCTCAAGGACATCTTCATCGCGTGTGTAGATGGGCTGACGGGTTTTCCTGAGGCGATCGAAGCGGAGTATCCGGAAACGAAAGTTCAACTCTGTATCGTGCACATGGTCCGCAACAGTCTGAAGTATGTGGGCTGGAAACAGCGCAAGGAAGTGGCCGCGGATTTGAAGGAGATCTACCGAGCTTCTACCAAAGAAGCCGCGCTGAAAGCGTTAGACGACTTTGCCGGTAAGCGGGACGAAAGTTTTCCGCTGATCAGTAGATGGTGGCGAGTTCATTGGGAAAACCTGCGGACGATTTTCGAGTATCCCGAAGAGATTCGGCGAGTGATTTACACGACCAATGCGATCGAGAGTCTGAATCATCCGCTGCGCAAAGTGCTGAAAAATCGCAAGTCGTTTCCTAACGAAAATGCGTTAAGGAAAGTGATCTATTTATCTCGGGCTGATGCGCGCCAGTGAGAAGTAGACACGGCCCGTGCAGAACTGGGCCCGGGCATTGATTCAATTTGCGCTCGAATTTGAAACGCGAATGCCGAAATTTTAAAAGAAAAAGGGGGAGCCGCCCGACCAACTAACATCATTACTCTTATTCCCATCTTGGGGAAATCCAAAACCGCCAGTTACACAGATTTTCTGACACTCCCGATTTTGCCCTGGCTCAGGCAACCAGCCGTCCATCCGCCAGAAAAACCGTCCGATCGCCCGTCTTCGCCAGATCCTGGTCGTGCGTCACCACGATCATCGTCGTTTTTTCCGACTCCACCATCTCCAGCAGCAGATCCATCACTTCGCTGCCGGTCTTTGAATCGAGGTTCCCAGTCGGTTCGTCTGCGAAGAGAATCTCTGGCTTGTTGATCAAGGCGCGGGCGATCGCAACGCGCTGCTGTTCGCCGCCGGACAGCTCCGCGGGCAGGTGGTTCATTCGATCCGCCAAGCCGACCCGATCGAGCATCTCGTTGCCGTGATCCATAAGATCAGTTTTCCCGATCATCGCCGGCAGCTGCACATTTTCCAGAGCCGTCAGCTCGGGCAGCAGAAAGTAGTTTTGAAAGACGTAGCCCATCTGCTGATTGCGGATTCGGGCCTGGTCGGAGGCAGGCAATTCGTAGAGCGACTGGCCATTGATGCTCACGCTTCCTTCGTTCGGGCGCTCCAAACCAGCCAGCGTGTACAAAAGAGAGGTCTTTCCCGCTCCCGAAGCGCCGCAAAGAAACATCTTCTCTCCGCGCTGAACGTCCAGATCGACCCCTTGCAGAACGCGAATTTCCTTCTCGCCGATCGTGAAGGCGCGATGCAGGTTTTTGCACTGAACGTGGGCCGGGCCGGAGTCGTTGGACATTGCTGAAATCGATACACGCTTCGAACGAGCTTGCGAGAGATTGTTCAACTCGACCGCTCGAGAAATTCCGGCCGATCGGTGAACGCAACGTCGACGCCCAGCGCTTCGCAGCGATCCAGTTCGAGCTCTGTGTTCGCCGTGAAAATCCAGAGTTCCAGACCATCGAAGCCGGGCAGGGACACGCGCAATTTCGAGCACAGCAGATAGTTTGAAACGACGATCCCGCCGCCGCTGGCCAACAAAGCCGAGCTGATTTCGTCTGGAATTCGATCGGTGATCATCGCGAGCTGCTTTCCGATCCGATGCTTCGTTTTCGGCTCCGCCTTGCTGGCCTCGCTTCCGAAAAAGACCAGGCTTCCAATTCCAAACTCCCGGTTTCGAATCAATCGACTGAGTCCGCGCCCCAGCCAGCCGAGCCGAATCATTGGAGTGAAGTAGAGAATTAGCGGGATGTCAGGGTTCAATCGATGAACTGTGAGCAGCGACCGAGGACTCCAAGAACCAACGACGACGTTCCGCGTTTTTGCCAGACCGGCGATGGCCTCCAGGTGCTCGGCTTCGAACCCGTAATCTTTGATGTCGACGCAGAGTTTCGCCCCGCGTTCGGCGACCTCAGCGAAGGCTTCGACGACCGTTCGCAGCGTCTCGAGCGAAGATCGATCCTCAATTTCTGCGGCAGTGAGCTTCGAGATCGAGACCCGCCCGTTTGCCGTTTTGACCTTCGGGTCGTGGTGCGCAAAAACGACGCCGTCTTTGCTAACGCGAGTGTCGATTTCGACAAACTCCATCCCGGCCTCGACCGCTGCGACAACAGCGCGAGCGGAGTTATCCGGGAATCCGAATCCACGCGCCCGGTGGCTCAGCAGCTTCACTTGGCCAGATTTCAGGCGGCCATGTAAGGCAGCTTCGTCGCCGTTTTCGCGACTTCGTCTTTGCCTTCGATCAGCTCAGCGATCGGGTCCCATTTCCCTTCGATCAGCCCCTCACGCGCGCCATCCGGGATGTGAACCGTGATGCTTTCGTCGCCGAATTTCACGCGGCGAGCATCGACGTCAATCGAGACTTCGAGCGCTGGATCCGCGTCGACTGCGGCTGCGAGTTTGGCGAGGTCTTCCTCAGCAGCTGCTGCGCAGGGAATCCCGAGCGTCGTGCAGTTTCCGAAAAAGATTTCCGCGAAACTCCCAGCGATCACTGCGCGAATTCCGTGGCGGTAAAGCGCTTGCGGAGCGTGCTCGCGTGAGCTGCCACAGCCAAAATTCATCCCGCTGATGAGAATCGGCGCGTTCGGCCGATCGTTGATCGGGTGTGGTTTCGGCGTGCCGTCTTCGGTGTTGCGGACGTCGTAAAAAAGGTAGTCGCCGAGCCCATCAAAGGTCACGCATTTCATGAAGCGTGCCGGGATGATGCGGTCGGTGTCAATGTCGGAACCGGGCACGTGGACAGCGGTTCCGGAGGCTTTGGTGATTTTTTCGAGAGCCATCTATTTTGTTTGTGAAATTTTAATCTTCGGAGCGCAATTGCGCGAGGTCGGTCCGCAATTCGGCGGACAAATATTCAAAAGCATCTGCTGAAATCTCGCCAGCTGACTTGCGTTGCTCGAGGTCCCGCAACTTCCCTTCAATGTAGGCAATCTGCCCTTCTTCCCGGCCTTCTTCCCGACCGAGATTCTGATGAATGGCGATCAATTCCTTCCCCCAGGCGGTTTCTTCGACTTCCGGTAAATCTTCGAGCAGCATTTTCTCAATTTCTTTCAAGGTTTCCGCGCCAAGCGCCCGCATTAGCCAGAGTTGGAATACTTTCTTCCATCTTTCGCGAGCTTCCACTGGGATTTCCGCAGATTCGCGCAACTTAGCATATCGCTGGCGAAATCCAGCTACCAATTTCGATTCGTCGCGT
The DNA here is from genome assembly GCA_047620505.1 of Verrucomicrobiales bacterium. Classification (GTDB taxonomy): domain Bacteria; phylum Verrucomicrobiota; class Verrucomicrobiia; order Verrucomicrobiales; family DEV007; genus JBLHKS01. Next base: position 11,023 of record JBLHKS010000031.1, read on the forward strand.
TCCAACAGCGGAAAAAACACCGACACCAAAGGACTATCCGGTTCCACTTCCGCCAGTTCCCGGATCCGTTCGTCCAGAAAATGAATCCGAGGTCTGAAATTCGCGCACGGACGTTTCCCTTCCTCGAACGGATTTTGTGCTTCGGAAAGAAACACGATGTGCGCCTCCAACGCCGACTAGGATACTCCGCGCAGAACAGGTCCGTTGCAATCATGAGCCGCGCGTCGATCGAGACGTCTTTCTGCGCCTGAAACTCAAAAACGATCCCAGGCTCCGTCGGCGCCGACGGAAGCGCGATTAAATCGGCTGTCTGCTCGACCTGCTTGAATTGCTCGACCCGCACCTCCGCGCAGCCATCGGGATAGGTTTTGCCGAGCAACCGAAACAGCTCAGCCGGGTCGGAGACGAACAACTCGTGAATCTCCTTGTCAGTCTTCACGAAAACTAAGCCAACAGCATCGGTTCCAAGCTGAAGACTTTGCGGGCGTCGGCGATTTGGCCGGTGACTGCAGCTGCGGCGACCATGACTGGGCTCATCAAAATCGTCCGGCCCGTCGGGCTGCCTTGCCTACCCTTGAAGTTGCGATTGCTCGAACTCGCGCAGAGCTGATCGCCGATGAGTTTGTCGGGATTCATCGCTAAGCACATCGAGCAGCCTGCCTCCCTCCATTCCCAACCGGCCTCTTCGAAGATTTTGTCGATCCCTTCTTTTTTGCAGAGAATGTCGACGATCTGCGAACCCGGAACGGCCAGCGCTTTGACGCCGTCGGCGACTTTCGAGCCTTGAATGATGTTGGCGACTTCGCGGAAATCCGACACCCTGCCATTCGTACAACTTCCGATGAAACAGACATCGATTTTCGTCCCAGCGATCGCCTGGCCGGCTTCAAACTGCATGTATTCGAGCGCCTCGTTCAACGAATCGACCTCAGCCGGCGTCTTGCCGTCTAGAGTCGGAATGTTTTCATTGATGAAGACGCCCTGATCCGGGCTGATCCCCCAGGTTACGCTCGGCGCGATGTCCGCAGCGTCGATTTCGACCACGTCGTCGTAGGTGCAATCGGCGTCGCTCGCGAAAGCTTTCCAGTCTTCGACCGCGGCGTCCCAGTCAGCAGCTGCTGGCGCGTAGGGCCGGCCTTCGAGATACTCAAACGTCTTCTCATCCGGATTGATGTAGCCGCAACGCGCGCCGCCTTCGATCGACATGTTGCAGACCGTCATCCGCTCTTCCATCGACATCGCATCGAAGACTTCGCCGCCGTATTCGTAGGCAAATCCGGCCCCGCCGCCTGCACCGAGGAGCTTGATGATGTGGAGAATCACGTCCTTCGCGTAGACGCCGGATTCGAGCTTACCACTGACGTTGATTCGGCGGACTTTGAGCTTGTTGATCGTCATCGTCTGCGTCGCGAGCACGTCGCGAACCTGCGTCGTTCCGATCCCGAATGCGATCGCCCCAAACGCCCCGTGCGTCGCCGTGTGCGAGTCGCCGCAAGCGATCGTGGTGCCCGGCTGGGTGATTCCCTGTTCCGGCCCAACGACGTGGACGATTCCCTGCTTGCCGCTGGCGAGATCGAAATAGGTGACCTCGAATTCCTCCGCGTTTCTCGCGAGTTCCGTGATCATGTCGTCGGCCAGTTTGTCGGCGAACGGCTGCTCGCGGACGTCAGTCGGCACAATGTGGTCGACCGTCGCGAAGGTGCGATGCGGGTAGGCGACTTTGAGCCCGAGATCGCGAAGCATCCCGAACGCCTGCGGGCTGGTCACTTCGTGAACGAGATGCGTGCCGATTAACAGCTGCGTTTGGCCGTTTGGCAGGGTGCGGACGACGTGCGCGTCCCAGACTTTTTCGAACAGGTTTTTGCCCATGTCAGTTTCGCCGGATTGAGGCGGGCGGGATTCTAGCACGAATCCTTCAAAACGCAGACAAATTATCCATTCGGCAACTTTTCCACCGCTGAGCACCTCTTGCTCGGCTCGTTTTTCAAGGTATGATCCCAAGATGACCGCCATCGCCGAGAGACTTTTGGAGGAAGCCCTGAATCTGCCAGTCGAAACCAGGCAAGAACTTGCCGCACGTCTTCTAGAATCCTCGTCCCCGCCAGAAGAAAACCTTCATCGAACTCTTAAAACGGTTCGCTCGCGAATGGAAAAGGTCGCTTCGGGCGAGTCCAAATTGATTCCTGCGGTCGAGGCCCATCGACAGGTTCGAGCCTCTTTGCTCACGAAAGCGACCGACTGATGCGTTCGTATTTCGAAGCTGAGGCCTTGGAAGAATATCGAGATGCCGCAGCCTGCTCAGAACGAAAGTTTGGACTTGGAGTCCAATTTTGCGATGCAGTCGAAGCCGCTCAGGCTAAGATCGAAGGCGCACCCGAACAATTCCGTTCCGTTGGCGACGGGATTCGAGTTCTTCGGTTGGACCGATTTCCGTATTCGCTCTTTTACCATTTCTCTCCCGAGAACGAATTCATCGCGATCTATGCGGTAGTTCATGATCGTCGGGAGCCCGAAAACTGGCGGGATCGAATCGAATAAAAAATTCGATCTCAAAGCCCGAGCCACGGTCGGGCGAAGTAAATCCAGAGCGGCATCGTCACGATGCAAAGTCCGGTCGTGACCACGACGACTTGGATCGCTGTCGGTGGGTGGCCGCCGTACATCCGAGTCAGCACGATGGGAAAAATCGCTGCGGGCATGCTGGCTTGAACGAGGAGCACTTGCTTCAGCTCAATCGAGATCGGCAGAAACGCCGCGCTGGCCAGGATGAGAAACGGCAGCAAAACTAAGCGCAGTCCACAGGCTCCGAGCACGGTCGGCCAGCGCAGAGCCCAGTCTGCGCTACGCGATTGCTGGGAAATCGTGATTCCGATCATGAGCAGGCACATCGGCACGGCGCAGCCTCCAATCCATGTGATCGTCCTGTCCAGAGCGCCTGGAATCATCGTCCCGACTCCGGAGTAGTGAATCGCCAGTCCGCCGCAAACCGCGAGCAACGGCGGGTTGATCGCGCGTTTCCAGTTTCCGCCGCCGAACCCGCTCAGCACGCCCACGCCCAGCGTCCAGGTCGCGACTTCCACGCCCATTCCGTAGAGAAAAAGCATCGCCGCCGGGCCATCCCCGAAAAGTGAGCCGAGAACGGGCAGCGCGATGAATCCGTAATTTTGAATCGCTGTTGAGAGCGCGAAACTCCGCAGCCCCAGCCCCTTTTTCAGCCCGAGCGCGGGAGCGAACGCGAAGCAGATCACCAGGCTGATCGCGACGTGCGCGAATCCCAATCCGATCGCGAAAAACACGGTCTGGACGTGATCGAGCGCGGGCGAGCCGACCACTTTGTCGAAAATCAAACACGGGACGAGCAGCTTGATCGCGAGCTGCATCACGCCCGTGTCGAGCCCGTCCGGCAACCACCGGAATCGATCAAACGCGAATCCGGCGATGATGATCAGGAAGACCGGAACCGCAGCGTTGAGGAGGTCCATTTCACTTTACGGCGAGCAGCTCGTAAGTCCCTTCGTAGCCCTTGAGTTCGTGCGAACCGCAGGTCTCGACCAGCTCCAGGCCAGCTCCCCAACCGGCGAAAAAATCTCCGCTCGCCAGAACAGGTCGCCCGATCGGCCGCGTCATCGACTCAATCCGAAACGCAATGTTCACCGCGTCGCCCAGCGCTGTTCGGGTGCCGCGCGCGACTGAGCCGACTGCCGCTTCGCCAATGTGCAGGCCGATTCCGCAGCTGATCGAAATCCCGCGATCCGCCAGCAGCTGCTGGGTCGCTTCGCTCCATTTTTCCGGCCGGACGAGCTCTTTCGCCGCCGAAATTGCCTCGGCACGAAGCACCGGTGTGGTCGTTTTCCAGTAGGCGAACATTCCGTCGCCCATGAATTTATCGATCACGCCGCCACGGCCGTCGATGATCCTACGGCAATCATCGTACCAGTCGTTCAGGACCGTCGCGAGCTCCCGCTCATCAAGTTTTTCGGAAATTCCGCTGAAATTCACGATGTCGGCGACCAGAATAATGATCGGCGTTTTACGCACCGCCATGATCGTCATCGCGTTGCCGGAACCCAACGAATCCGGGCTCAAGTCGTTGTTTTCGCCCGGCACGTGAAATCGAAAAGTGATGTCCGCGATCGCGATCACGTCGCCGTGCTTCAGCTGGGTTGGCTGGCTGATTTCCCGGTCGTTCAGCAGCGTCCCGTTCGCGCTGCCCAGATCGTAAAGCCAGAAACCGCTCGCCTGTTGCCGAACCATGCAGTGCTCGCGCGAAACACGGGAGCTGAAAACCTTGATGTCGGCTTCCGGACTGCGACCAATCACAGTGTGAGCGGCCAGGGGGGCTCGCAGGCCTTTGGGTTCTTGCCAGAGTTCGGCTTCCATTCGTTCGGGATCAGGATATGAAAATCAGGGCTCTTCTTATAAGGAATAACAGCTGATTTGTAACCAAATTTTTCAGGATTGCCTTTCGGCCGAATCGAACTGCCGATCTTCGACGGAAACGCAGGTTGAGCAAGCCCGTAGTCGCCTGTAAATAGAGGCTCTTCGCTAGCGTGAATCGTTTTCCGAACACCATAACCTGGGCGATTTTCGCCGTAGCCGCATTTGGGCTCATCGCCGCGATCTCCGGCGATTTCCGGCCACAACCGGTTTACTCGAACCTCCGTGTCGACCCGGAAAACCCGCCAGCGCCCGAGGGATTCCTCCACCATGAGTGGGTCGAGATCGACTTCAAAGCGCCGGGGCGAAATCTGAACGGATTCTATTTCGTCGGGCTTTTGCACAGCGAAAAGCCGGAGGTCGACATCCGCGTCGAAAATCTCAGCCAGCAGCTGCTGGTTTACGAAGGCGTGATCCGGGATCGCGCGACTTCAGCGGATTTCGAAGGCGCGAACGAAGTGGGCGACGAAATGCGGCTTGCGTTCCGTTGGGCATTTGAGCCGGCGCCGTCGATTCTCAGCCGAGAAGGGACGCCGCTGTTCAAGGTTTCGACCGAAAAGAAGATTCCGCTGGATTCCGATATCGAAAATCTGGACGCGATCGAGTTGAAGCCGGACGAGCCGTTTGTAGCGACGTTCGAGGCCGCCGAGGCGGATTTGCGCGCGATCGTTTTTCCTGGAATGCAGCGGGGCGAAAAGTCCCGAGTCAGCCTGCGGATTTTTAACGAAACGCGCGATATTGAGCTGCGTTCAACAAAGTGGGCACGCGATGACAGGCTGGAGAAAGTCTGGACGCCAAACAACGCCGTGGGCGACCGGATTCGGCTGGAGCTGACCTGGTTGCCGCTAACGAAAACTCCGAATCTTCAACAGGCCGAAGTTTTCCCCGCAGATTCTGAAATGAAAATTCGGGTTGGCGGGGAAGAGACCGATTTTCGCCCGGTTTTCCTCGTTCAATACGCTTGGCCAACTCGCGCGCTGCAGTGGCTCTGGCCTCTTGGGCTGATCACATTTGGGATTGCGTTCTGGAAGCCACGGCGCTCGACCGTGATCGTTTTTCTCGTCATGACAGGCCTGCTCTGCACGATCACCAGCCTGATGTTCTGGCAGCAGCGCCTCGGCCTCGCTTCGGCCCACACCGATCCGGATCGCTACGGCCGATACGGCCAGTTTCTCCACGACTACGTTTTTGAAGCCGACAAGCGCGATGAGATCCTGGCGAATCCGGAGTTTCTCGACTATCAGCACGCCTACGCCGCTGGCGTGCCTGCGATCCTCGCCGGGCTCTACGGAGTCTTCTCGCCGCAAGTCGCCTACGCCGGTCTCGTCGCGGTTTGCGGCTTCGGCGTGCTCCTGTTGTTGGGCCACATCGGGCGAAATGTCTTCGATCTCAGCGACCGGCAGCTGCTGGCTGGATTCGGGATTCTCGCCTCGCATATCGTCTTTCTCAAAGCCTTCGCTCGGCCCAGCACCGACCTACCCGGCCTCCTCACCGTCGTTGCGATGATCGCGCTTCTGATTTGGCGAATGCGCGAAGCCCAACCGCGTCAGCTCTGGATTTCCGCGTTGTTGGGAATCGCGCTCGTTTTCGTCCGGCCCAGCGGTCCGTTCTGCCTGCTCTTTTTCGGAATCGCGTTTGTCGTCGTCGATTGCGTTCGTGAAAAGCGCCTGGAACCGCTCAAACGCATCGCGACCGGATTCGCCGTCGCCGGGCCCGCCACCGCTCTGTTCGCCGCTCTATTTTTCTTCTTCGGCTGGAGCCACAACCTCGAAGAGGCCTTCGTGAAAAAAAGCGAATTCTACTTTGGAACCACGCTGACCGATTTCCTCGTTTGCCTGCCCGCGCTCCTCAACATCCTGCCGGTTCTCTGGATTTTTGCGCGCTTCCGCGGCCCACTCGAACGCAAATCCGCCTGGATCATCGTCGCCTGGATCGGTTTCTACATCGTGATGATCATCGCGACTCGCGCCCCGTTTTTGACGCGCCTTTTTCTCCCGCTCGTCCCATTTTTCGTGATTTTCGCCCTCGTCGGCATTCGCGAAATCCGATGTGGTTGGCGAAGAGGTCTCGCTTACGCCTTGATTGGAGCCACAGCCGCCGCGAACATCGCGATCACAATCTGGCTCACGACCTTGCCAAACCTCCCGCCAGCGCCATTCGCCCGATTTATTTACTAAGCCCAAATGTCTCTTTTTTCACGCCGTAAACCGAAGATCCAGACCTTCGAAGCCGCCTCGCCGGAAGTCACTTTCATTTACACGTACTACAACCAGATCGACATGCTGCGCAACCAGCTGGAGACTTGGCGGAACTACCCGGAAGGCGTGCGAAATCGGATTCGATTCATGCTCGTCGACGACTGCTCGCGTCGCACGGCGTCCGAGCTGGTTGGAAACCCTAACATTGATCTTTCGATCTATCGCATCCTCGAAGACAAGTACTGCAACATCGGCGGCGCGCGGAATCTGGGCACGAAAGCCTGCGAAACCAAGTGGATGCTTCATAGCGACATGGACCACGTCATTCCGGCCATCGCCGCCGAGGCCATGCTCAAGCTGGCTTCGCTGGACGACCGGAAAATCTACAAGTTCAAGCGGATCGACCACACAACCGGCGAGACGAAAATCCACCCTGGAACAATGCTGCTAACGCCCGATGTGTACTGGGAAGTTGGCGGCTGCGACGAAGATTTCGTCGGCAACTACGGCCAGACGGACATCCACTTTTTCCATCGGGCTGACAAGATCATCGAGACGGACAAACGCGAAGATATCCAGATGGAAATCCATCACGAGGGCGAGACCAAGGAGATCGACCGCAGTAAACTCGAGCCCAATCGGCAGTTGTTCGAGGAGAAGAAAACGAGCGGAGCCTGGTCGACGGATTTCCTGCGTTTCGAGTGGGAAAAGCAGCGGTGAAGTTCGGTGGGCGCTCTTAGTCCTGGCCGTAAGTCAGCACCCGAAACAGAATTCCTCCGGCGGTGCCGACTAAGCACAAGATGGTTTTTCAGTGATTCCCAAAACTGTTTTCAATCAGTTTGCTGAGTTCTGACTCCTCGCAAGGACCAATCTGCCGGCCAACCTCCTTGCCGTGGCTAAAAAAGAGCGTTTGCGATGTGCACCGCATGTTGAATTGGCGAGCGATTTCAAGATATTCTTCGGTCTGATCCGAAACATCCATCAAAAAGAAGCGCACATTGGGAAAGTCCGGTTCAACCTTTTCGACACTTTGGCTCATGATAATATCAGAGCCAGAGTAATAAGCGCAGAAGCACAAGCATAGCCGGGGAAACTGATCAATCTCAGAAAACCTGCTCGGCGAAATCGATTCCATTGCCGAAATTCACTCAAGGACGGTGCTGCCTCGACTCCGTCAGCACCATCTCGAGGTAGGCTCGATAATCCGGGCTCCTCGTATCCGTGATCACTTTTTCAAATCCGGCTTCATCGATGAAGCCCATGTTGAAGGCGATTTCCTCGATGCAGGCGACTTTGTAATTCTGCTGATGCTCGATGGTCGAAATGTAGTTGCTCGCCTCCAGCATGCTCTGCGGGGTGCCGGTGTCGAGCCAGGCGATTCCCCGCCCTAACAATTCTACATTCAACTCGCCGCGATTGAGGTATTCGACGTTCAAGTCCGTGATTTCCAGCTCGCCACGAGCCGACGGCTTCAGGTTTTTCGCCGTCTCGACGATCGTGTTGTCGTAAACGTAGAGCCCGGGCACAGCGTAATTGCTCTTCGGCTTCTCCGGTTTTTCCTCGATGCTCAGGACCTTTCCGTTCTCATCGAAATCGACCACGCCGAAGCGTTCAGGATCGCGGACGTGGTAGCCGAAGACGCAAGCCCCGCGCTCTTGTTCCAGCGTTTTTCGGAAAAACCCGAGCTTACCATAAAAGATATTGTCGCCGAGAATCAGCACTGCCCCGTCGTCCCCGATGAAGTCTTCGCCGACGAGAAACGCCTGCGCGATGCCCTTCGGTTCGGCCTGAATTTTGTATTCGATGTTGATCCCGAGATTGGACCCGTTACCCAGCAGCTGCTCGAACTGCGGCGTGTCTTTCGGCGTCGAAATGATCAGAATATCTTTGAGCCCGCCGAGCATCAGCGTCGAGAGCGGGTAATAAATCATCGGCTTGTCGTAGATCGGCAGCAGCTGTTTGCAGGCGACCTGAGTGAGCGGATAAAGTCGGGTGCCCGCGCCCCCGGCGAGAATGATGCCTTTGCGTGGTTTCATTTGCGGGATCAGTGAACGTGGATGGTTGGATTCGCAAGCAGCGATCTGGACCGAGGCCGTTTGAGGGGTTAAAATTCGGGCCATGAAAACAATGCTAGTCGTCTGCTTCACGATGGCCGCTGCCTGCGTTTCGAGCGCAAATGCGGATGAGGAAATTCGAGCCCTTCTTGAAAAACGCGCCGAAACGACGGGAAAGCTCGTTGAATGGGCTCAAGCGGCTAACCGAAACGGAACGATCTCTTCCCTGGAGCTGATCGGCGTAATTGTTCAGGATCAGCGGGCGTCCCTTGAACTGGCCGAAACGCGCGAAGAGCGGATCGCGATCCTGGAAAAAGTCGTCGACCTTCTCAGACAGTCGGAGGAAATCGCCGAGCTCAGGTCGAATCCACCGCCGAGGCCCGGCCAGAACAATCAGTTCGCCGGTATTGGGGAACTTTTGCAGGCTCAGGCCGCCCTGCTTCAGGCGCAAATCGATCTCGCTCGCGAAACGAGAGCCCACTGAAATCAGGAGGCGTCGAGCGCGGTGAAAACCGTGTCACCGCCGATCCGCTCGAGCTTTTTCTTGAGGAAGGCGATCTCGTCATCGGCGACTTCGGCCCGAGCCTTTGCGACTGCCTTCGCGTAGTCGTAGGGCTTCTTGAAAAGCCAGATGAAGCTGATGCCGTGCATGTTGTGCTTGCACCAGCGGCGGTCCACAAAACGCTCGTCGAACTCGAGTCCGAGCAGTTTGCAAAGCTCGACGAACACGTCCGCCTGCTCGGCTGAAAGTCGTTCCTGACTGATTCGAGTAACCGAGAATTTCGCCTCTGCTTCGCGCAAAGCCGCCTGGCAGGTATTGAAATAATCGGCGAAACGCTTGAGGTCGAAATCGCGCCGTTTGTAGCTGTGGTACATCAGCAAGGCGTCTTTCTCGAGCACGAGACACGGCGTCGACGGAACTTTGGCGAGGATCTCCGGCAGGCTCTGCAGGTAGCGCGGAGATTTGTCGACGATCCGGTCTTCCCCTTCGCGGAAAAGCGGGCAGTGCTCGATCAGTTTCGCGTAAGCGCCGTCCCAATTCGGCTGCCCCGCGACTTCCAGCAGCTGCTGGCGTTTCAGGCCCCAGTGGCCCTCGTTAACTGGCGTCGTGAACCAGTCCGCCCACGGCTGAACTTCAGGAATTCCCGCCGGTGATTCGGCCATCAAAACGCCGCACTCGAACGCCGCGTTGACCCGCGAATGCGCCGTGATCAGCTTCGACAAAAACGTCGTCCCGGAATGCTCCATCCCGGTGACGACGCAGAGCAGCGGCGAGTCGCTCACAGCGTCCCGAGCCGCTCGCCTGCGTAAGTTCCGTCCTCGATCGCGGTGATCCACGCCTCGTTATCGATATACCATTGGATCGTCTTTTTCAGTCCGGTTTCGAAGCTCTCACGCGGTGCCCAACCGAGTTCGCTCTCGATTTTCGAGCAGTTGATCGCGTAACGCTTGTCATGTCCCGGTCGGTCGGTCACGTAAGTGATCATGTCGTCCGGCGAATCCGTTTTCAGCTCCGGCTTCAGCTCCTGAACGATCGAAATGATCTGGCGAACCACGTAAATATTCTGCAGCTCGTTTTTACCGCCGATGTTGTAAGTTTCGCCTGTCCGACCCTTGACCAGGGCGAGCGCCAAGCCACGGCAGTGATCCTCAACGTAGAGCCAGTCACGGACGTTCGTCCCGTCGCCGTAAATAGGGAGTTTTTCGCCTTTGGAAACCTTGCCGATCATCAACGGAATCAGCTTCTCCGGAAATTGGTAAGGCCCGTAGTTGTTTGAGCAGTTCGTCGTCACGACAGGAAAGCCGAACGTATGAAAATATGCCCGAACGAGGTGATCCGAGCCAGCTTTCGATGCCGAATACGGGCTGTTCGGCTGATACGGCGTTTCCTCGGAAAACTCCGGATCGTCCGCCTCAAGCGAGCCGTAAACTTCGTCCGTCGAGACGTGAAGAAAGCGGAAATCCGCGTTGTCCTTCGCGTACTCGCGCGCTGTGTGGAGCAGCTTGAAAGTGCCGACGAAATTCGTCATGATGAACTCCTCCGGTGCCGTGATCGAGCGGTCGACGTGCGACTCGGCCGCGAGGTGCATCACGGCGTCGATTTTGTGTTCGGTCAGGGCCTTCAGAAACTGATCGCTATTGCAGATGTCGCCTTGAACGAACGCGTAACGCGGATCATTCTCGATCGCCGTGAGATTCTGGAGATTCCCCGCGTAGGTCAGAACGTCGAAGTTAACGACCTTGTCGATCGAAACCCCGAGGTCGCTCGCCGCATCGCCGAGAAGGTAGTGAATCAGATTGGAGCCGATAAAGCCCGCGCCGCCAGTGACTAAAATTCGCATCGTTTCGTTAAAATGTTCTTGGTTTCCGCTCGAAAAGCGCGTGACCCTAGCGCCCAGCAGCTGCTGGGCAAACTTTTATGAAATCGAAATCACGAACGCTCCTTTTCCTCCTCTATCCGCTCCTCGCCAGTTTCGTGACTGCGGCCGAGTCGCTTAAAGTAATTTCTCCGCCCGAAGCCGAAATCGAGCGCCTCAGCCTCGATCCGTTCTACAAAAAATACTGCTCAGCCAGCGGAGTTCCGGTCGTGGCGTCGGAGCGCGTGGACGATTTCGCGCTGCTTGAGGCCGCGTTTCTCATCAACCAGATGATCGCCGACCGCCCGGACATCGTCGACGCGCTGATCGAGGGCAAAACCCGCTACGTGATCATGGGGCACGACGAATTCACAGTCGACATGCCCGAGCACAGCCAGATGCGGCCGAAAATTTTCTGGAACAAGCGGGCGCGCGGGCTCGGTTCCCAAGACCATCAGCCGGCCGTTTCCTGCGGCGCGGAGAATCTGCTCGGCTACGTCGGCGATCCCTACCATCGCGAAAATATTCTAATCCACGAATTCGCCCACACGATTCATCATCAGGGCCTTTCGCGAACCGATCCGACGTTTGACGACCGTCTCAAATCCACGTTTGAGCGCGCTCGCGCCCGTGGTCTCTGGAACGGCAAGTACGCCTCGAACAACCGCGCCGAGTACTGGGCCGAAGGCGTGCAGTCGTGGTTCGACACGAACCGCGAAGACGATCACGACCACAATCACGTCAACACGCGCGAGGAGCTGATCGCGTATGACTCGGGCCTTGCGGCGATGGTCGAGGAAGTTTTCGGCAAGCCGGAATTCCGCTACGTCAAACCGGCGGAGCGCGCCGAACCCGGACATCTCGCCGGTTATGACCCTGACAAAGCGCCAGAGTTTGCCTGGCCGGAAGAACTCGTCGAAGCCTACGAGGCTTACGAGCGCGGGGGGGGCCTGCCGAAGCTCAAACCGCTTCCGCTGGAAAAACTCGAGGGTGCAAAATCTGGAGATTCCACTGAACGCACATTCCTTCGAATTAGAAACCAGACCGATGAGCCCGTCCGCATTTTCTGGATCGATTTCGAAGGCAAGCGCCAACCGAAAGGCTCGATCGCGCCGAAGCAGGACTGGTCTCAGGAGACGTTCGCCAGCCATCTCTGGCTGCTGACTGACGAAAGCGGTGAGCCCCAGCAGCTGCTAGAGACGACGGCCGAAGATTCTCAGTTGGATTTGCGCTGATCGGCGTCCGCCTTGATCACTTTCGCTGATTTGATCCGAAACCGCTGCGAGCCACTACCGAAGAACAAGCCCTCCAAGGTCGGCCCACCGAAAACTTCCATTTCGATTTCGTCTCCAGCTTCAAGATCGTAGACAAATTGAAAACGGTCCTGAGTTCGCTCACTCCCGTTGGCCGTCAGCTGCAGCGGGATCTGCGCCTCAACTTCATCGCCTTCTTTATCAATATAAGTCAGTTCGATCCGGCCGATGAGCAGGTTGTCGCTGGAATGATCGATTCCGACCAACCGAACGCGCTGCCGGACCAATATCCGGCCCTCAAATTTCGTTGTATCCGAATCCCTGATTTCGATGCGCACGAATTCCCGAGGGATATGATCGTCCTCACCTGTTTTCCAAATAATCCGACCAGTTTGATATCGCGTTTTCTCATCGATCGAAACGTAGGACCAAGCGACGAATCCAATAGAATGGGGGGTCCAACCAAACGGCATCGAGTTGACCCGAAAGTCCTCTCCAAGCTTTTCACGAACCTCGTCAGGTGTTGATTTCTCGCTCAGCTCAGCCGTCACCTCACGAAACCATTCGAGAGATTTTGGCTCTTCTGCCGCGAACGTCGGCATTGCGGAAACCAGCGCGAAAACCAAAAAGAGGGTAGTTTTCATCTGACAGGATCGATCTAATCGAAGTCTCCGACTAACGGAATTTGTAAAACAAATGTGAGCTTTCCTCCTACTTTCTGAGGTCAACACAGACCAGGTCGCCCTTCGCGTTCCGGCAGTAGACCAAGCCATCCGCGAGCACCGGCACGCTCCAGCATTTTCCGCCGAGCACCTGCGTTTCCAGCCTCGGTTCGAAGCCATCCGGCGACGCCTCGCCTGTCATCAGCACGCCGCGTGCACTGAGCACGATCAGGTAGCCATTCGCCGCCGTCACCGAGCCCGCGCCGACACCCGGATACGTCCATTTCGTCTCGCCCGTCGCCATTTCGAGGCACTTCAGCGTCGATTCGCGACTGTCTTGATCACCGCTGCATCCGTAGACAAATCCGTCGATCAACACGCTCGGATTCATCTGCGATTGCATCTCCTTATTCGTGTAGACCTCAGCCGCCGCGCCAGCGCTGATGTCGAGCAGGCCGCAGCCTTTTTTGTAGCCTGACGAAACAAAAACGCGATCGCCCACGACAATCGGGTCAGCCGCGTTCACTCCGTATTTCGTTAGCCATTTGAAGCGCCAAGCTTCCTCGCCGCCGTCGAGGCTGCGCGCGACCCAGTCCCGGCTGCTGCTGAAAATCGCGAATTCGATACCGTCTTTTTGGTACGGGTAGGGCGTTGAGTAGCCAGCCTTGCCGTTGTCCGAAAACCAGACCCGTTCCCCATTCGATTTGTCTAACGCCAATCCCGAGCCCCCGACATTTAAAACCAGCTGCTGCCCGTGAATCAGCGGTGAGCCCGCGAAGCCCCAATCCGGAAGCGCCGAGCTGGTCGATTCGCGCACATCCTGCTGCCAGAAAACCTCGCCAGACTTCGCGTCGAGACTAAAGAGCTTGCCGCGTCGGCTCAAGCTGAAGACAACATCGCCGTCAACCGTCGGCGTCCCGCTCGTCCCGCCTTCGTAATATTTTGGGTCGAGCGGCTCGTCGAAACTGTGTTTCCAGATCATCTCGCCGGTCAGCGCGTCGAAACACCAGATCGTGTCGACGTCATCCTCGTTACCCGTCGCGAAAACCCGGCCGTTGGCGACCGAAACTGTGCCAAAGCCAATGCCGACTTCCGCCTCCCAGATGATCTCAGGATCGTCGTCAGGATCAGCCTGCCATTCGGTTTCGAGCGAGATCCCGTCGTGATTCGGCCCGCGCCAATTGGGCCAGTCGGCGGCTTGAAGCGGAAGCCAGCAGCTGCTGATCGCGAAGATGAGGAAGATTTGGAAATTCATGAGGTCGATGTTCTGCTTGTAGTTGGAAATTCGGCAGAATCTGCCAGAGTTGGACAATGAAAAGTCCGTTTCCCGGCCATGATCCGTACTTGGAGGATTTCTGGAGCGATGTTCACGCTTCAATGATGCACGTGATCCGCGCGCAGCTTCAAACTCAGTTGCCCGATGGATTGTGGTCAAGAATCGAACAGGGTATCCACATCGACGACGATGGCGAAAAGCCGCGTTGGATTTTTCCCGATGTCCTCATCAGCGAAGATCAATCTTGGAGGCCGACGTGGAATGAAGATGTCGGCGGTCTCGCGGTGGCCGAGCCGATCGTGATCACGACAGATGACATTCCGCCTCCTCGCCACATTGAAATCGTCGACACGCGCTCCGGTGACGAAGTTGTCACCGCGATTGAAGTCCTGAGCCCCGGCAACAAGATCGGAAACGAATCCCGATCGGCTTATCGAGAAAAGCAGCGAAACTACATTCGAGGTCGTGTCAGCCTAGTCGAAATCGATCTCATTCGGACCGGCGAATACATTTTATCAGCGCCGCAACCGCCTGATCCAATTCCAAAACGCGAAGGTTGCGAAGTCTGCGTTTACCGCGCCAACATCCCGCTGCCGGAGTGGGAAGTTTACCCAATTTTGCTGCGCGAAAAACTGCCTGCATTCCGAATTCCGTTGCGGCCGGGCGACTCGGATATCGCGCTCGACCTGCAAGCCGTGCTCGACCGCTGCTACGATGAAGGGGCTTATGATCGTGGGATCGATTATTCGGCTCAGCCGAAACCCGCGCTTTCGGACGCCGATTGGGAGTGGGCGAAGTCCCTGCTCGGCGAAGGTTGATCCTTGGCGCAGACTCGCCACAGTGGGCGCTCTTCAAATCCGATGAGCGAAAACGCCGAAGTTGAAATTCTCCACGCAATCGAGTGGCCGACCGAAAAGGTGACTCGGCTAAAAACGCGTACGGCTCAGATCAAAGGTTGGGCGTTGGATCGCAACAATCAGGCGATGCGCGGGATGCGAGCGCGGGTTGGTGATCAGGAATTCAAGGTCCGTCGAAAAAACGCGCGCTTCGCCGTCGGGCACATTTATCCGGAGTGCGAGCACGCGGATTATTCCGGGTTCAAGGTCGACGTCGAGCTGCCACCCGGGAAGTCCGAGGTGATCCTCGAATACAAAATGCAGGACAAGGTCTGGCGTGAGCTTGACCGCGTAAAATTCAAGACGCCACGTGTGATGTGGCCCTGGATCAAGCCTGACGATCAGAGCTACGAAACTTGGGTTCGGCTCCACGACACATTCGGAGCCGAAGACCGAGCAGCTGCTGAAAAGCACATCGCGACGTTCGAGCGTCAGCCGCTGCTTTCGGTCGTGATGCCGGTCTACAATCCGCCGGAAAAATATCTGCGAATGTGTCTCGATTCGGTGCTCGGCCAGGTTTACTCGAATTGGGAATTCTGCATTGCGGACGACAAATCGCCTGACCCGCATGTTCGGAAGGTTCTCGACGAATACGCGGCGAAAGACGAGCGAATCAAAGTCGTTTACCGCGAGGAAAACGGCCACATCTCGGCGGCGACGAATTCCGCGATCGAGAAAGTTGAGGGAGAATTTATCGTTTTGTTAGACCACGATGACGAGCTTCCCGAGCACGCGCTCTACCTCATCGCGAACGAGATTCTGGAGCATCCAGAAGTTGACCTGATTTACTCTGACGAAGACAAAATCGGCACCGACGGCAACCGGACCGATCCGTATTTCAAATCGGATTGGAACTACGATTTGCTGACTTCGCAGAACTGCATTTCTCACATCGGCGCCTACCGAACTTCAGTGATCCGCGAGATCGACGGCTTCCGGATCGGGATGGAAGGCAGCCAGGACTGGGACCTCGCGCTCCGAGTGATCGAGAAAACGCAAAACGTCCGGCGGATCCCACACATCCTCTACCACTGGCGGATGATCGAGGGCAGCACTTCGCAGGGCGGCTCCGAAAAACCCTACGCGCAGGTCGCCGGGCTCAAGGCGGTCGAGGATCATCTTAAGCGGATCGGAAACACGCTCGACGGGATCGGAATCACGAAGGAGAACACGCATTTTCTCGAACGCCGCGTGCTGGAGCCCGCGCCCTCAGTCACGCTGATTATTCCGACGCGGAATCGGGTCGAGCTTCTTCGTCAGTGCGTCGAGAGCATCGCCAGCCTGACCGATTACCCGAATTACAAATTCTTGATCGTCGACAACGAATCGGATGATCTGGAGACGCTCGAATTCCTCCAGCAGCTGCTGGTTCGCGACGATCTCAACGCCGAAGTTCTGCGCGTCGAAGGGCCGTTCAATTTCTCGAAACTGAACAACCTAGCCGTCGCGAATTGCGATTCAGATCTGGTCGGCCTGATCAACAACGACATCGAGGCAAACCATGCCGAGTGGCTCAGCGCGATGGTCGCGCAGGCGGTTCGACCGGACATCGGGGCTGTTGGCGCGAAGCTGCATTTTCGCGAAGGCTTGCTTCAGCACGCTGGGATTTTCCTCGGCTTTCACGACGCCGCCGGCCACTTTTTCCACGGTCTACCCTGGAGTTTTTACGGCCACGCCAATCGCGCTAACATGGTTCAAAACCTGAGCGCCGTCACTGCTGCTTGCCTCGTCGTGGAGCGGAAAAAATACCTCGAAGTCGGCGGTCTCGACGAAGAAGCCTTCGCCGTCGCTTACAACGATGTCGACTTCTGCCTGAAGCTACGGGAATCCGGCTATCGAACGCTCTACACGCCGTTCGCCCGGCTGTTTCACCACGAATCCGCAAGTCGCGCCGAGTCGGAAAAAACCAGCGAACGCAAAGAGGCCGCGAAGGAGGAAATTCGCGCGCTGAACAGAAAATGGGGCGAGCTGATCCGGAACGATCCGGCTTACAATCCGAATCTGACGCTCGAGAGCGAGGAATGCGGTTTAGCGTTTCCGCCGCGGCGGCCGGAGCCGTGGAAAAAGTTTATTGAGTGATCGAAGCCTGCGCTCCTGGATCGATTTCGTCTCTCAGCAAGTTGATCAATTCTCGCAGGCTGTCCATCCGAGCATAAATGGCATCGAGTCTCCGTGCTCGAGCTTCGAATTCTTCTTCAAATCGCAGGATCTGGGGTAAATCATCAGAATTTGATTTGCGCGCTTGTGCCAACCTCTCTGCGAATTCCACAGCGTCTTGTGGATGTTTCCAACCTCTATTCAAAAGGGCTTGTCCGTCTAATTCGTGCAATTCCTCGATTGCCCCATTGATAGCGGTTTCCCGACTTTGATCGGCTGGCCGAACCTCCCATTTCTCCCCAAAAAAGTCAGCGGCAACCACCTCGCCCGGTCCCTGCGAAGTCATCGGAGTCCGGACGTCGACCACCGCCCAGTCCGGCAGTTTCGACACCTGGCGCGCGTTGTTGAGATAATCGTATTCGCGGTAGGTGAACGAGCTGTTAAGTACGACGTAGCGCTCAGGGTTGAGCGGATTCGGATAAATCATGAGCAGCGCGTGGTGCTTTGAATCGAATTTTTGCTCGCCGATCGTGATCGCCTCGTCATCCCAGGAAACCGGCAGCTGCTGGAGGATTTTTGCGATCAGCTGATTGCTCGAATGATCGCCCCAGAGAATGAGATTGTGATTCGCGATGTCCTCGTCGGTCACGTCGCGATCGTCTTTCACGCGAGCGTGGCCACGCATTTGCTGACGCCAATGCTCGACTGCATGCGTGAACTCGCGATGCACGAACTCGCCGCCGTTGTCGTAGCGCGGTTTGCCAGTCGGCTTGACGAACAGAAACGAATCCAGAAATGCGTCGTCGATCGGCCCTTGGAGACCGTGTTTTTTGGCCAAACCAGCGGGCTCGCCGCCCTCGTGCTCGACGAGCTTCCACTCCTCGCCATCCAGATGCAGATGCGCCGTCCACGAACGATCCGAGCCGACAGGCGGGCCTTCGATTTCCTGCGCGCCGATTGAAATGATCGGCTGGACGAAGGGATCGAGCGGGCAGAGACCGGCGGGCATGTCGAAAGTAAAAGCGGTGACGTTGTCGACTTTCCAAACGTCGATCCGGACCGGATTCGCGATGTCCGCATCGAGCCGCGCGCGCTCCCAGTGCTCGCCCATCCGATCGATCGTGACCCAGTGCATTCGGTTGTAGCGCAACGTCCAAGTCGTGAATCGAACGCGTTCAGGCATCGGGTTGCGCCCGACCTTGGCGATCGAATCCAGCCGGCGTTCGATCTCGATTTTCGAATCCGGATGAATTTTGTGAGCCGTGTCAGGGCCGATGATGTGCGTCAGTTTCAACCCTTCCTCGGCCATCGCCAAGGCCATGATGTCGGCAGCCTGCTTCTGCGTATCATTCTCTCCGCTGTAAGCCACGGTCGGCAAATTGAAGAAGTTGATCGCGTAGTCCGTGCAGTCGTGCATGTGCCAGAGTTTCCGCTGATACCAGGCCGGATTCAGCGTCTCACCCTGGAACGTGCGGAGGAAATCCGGTGTCTCCGAATAGCCCGCGCCCGGGTTAGCAGCTGCCCAGCGATCAGCGTAGTGAGCCGCGAAATTCCAGGTCGCCGCGCCGCCCATCGAGAAGCCCCTGACAAGGATGCGATTTTCATCAATCCGGTAGTTCGCCTGGGCGTGCTCGAGCGCCTCGAGACAGTCGATTTCGCCAGCGAATTTGTTGCCGTTCGAGAACCGCGCATACGGATGAAGCACGATCGTGTCCTTCGGCTGGAACTGCCCGGCGTTGCTCAGCCGCCCTTGAATGAAAGAGACTTCGTTTGTCCGTTCGCCGCGTCCGTGAAACCAGAAATCCAGCCGATGCTCGCGCGCGCCCGTGAATTCGTAGCTCTCCGGAATCACAAGCCCGTACGGCTGCGCAGTTCCGTCTAACTTTGATCGAAACCCGCGAACAACGAGCCCGGTCTCCCGCGTCCAAGGCGCTTCGCCGGCTTTCAAATGCGCTAGCCGCTCCTTCGCGAACACCAGCAGCTGCTGAGCGGTTTTGAGCTCATTCTCTTTCTGAAATTCCTGAAATCGCAAGCTGTCGTCGACTGCCTTGATGAAGATTTCGACGTCAGGCAAAAGCTCGTGCTTGAATCCCGTCATCTCCGCCTGCAGTTCGGCGATCCCGGCTTCCAACGCCTGTCGCGTTTCATCCGGAACTTCGATCCCAAGCGGCGGAACCCGACGAACGTTTTCCGGGATGTTGTCCGCCGGTCCATCGGCAAGCCCGATGGTGGCCAAGGCAAACGGGAGCATGAAAAGCGGGATTCGTTTCAAAAAGAGCATTCGCGATCTTCAGCTCGATCACCGGTCTCGGCAAGCCGATCGATTGAGGCGGATCGCCAAGAAAAATCCGCGCCGACTTCGTAACCTCCGACTGATTTTGGCGTTCAATGGCTTGCTCGCGGGTTTGCGCGGGCTCACACTTCCGCCCCGATGTCCCTCGTCCCACTTCTTACCAAACTCGCTGTCGATAGCGGCTGCCAGGATCGTAGCCGCTGCGAGGAAACTCTTACAGCAGCTGCTCAGCGCGGCGCTTCGCTCGTCGAGACTCTGCTCGAGTCCGATTTGGTGGAAGAAACTTCGTTCGCCAAGGGCCTGGCGACGACGACGGGGCTCGATTTTATGGAGAAGAGCGAGCTCGATTTGAGTCAGCCGCTCCACAATCGGTTTCCCGCGAAGCTCGCCCTTCGATACCGAATTCTGCCGGCGAGGATCGACGGTAAAGATATTTGCCTTCTGACCTACGATCCGTTTGACCTCGATGCTCGCCAGGCGGTCGGACAGGAAATCACGAAGAACGTGACTTGGGCGGTGACGACGCGTTATCAGATTCTTGAGTCGCTCCGCCAGGGCTACGGCGTCGGTGCGGAGGATTTCGACGAGATGGTCGAGGGTCGCGAAGAGGTCGAAGACGACGAGATGCGGCAGGAGGTCAGCGTTCTCGATGAGGAGGACGAGGAGGCGAGCGTGATGAAGTTCGTTAACCAGATTTTCCGCGAGGCGCTTCGCGAACGGGCCACGGATATTCATGTCGAGCCGCTCGAAAACAACTTGCGGATTCGTTACCGGATCGATGGCGCACTTCAAGAGGTAACGATCCCGCCGAACATCCGCGTCTTGCAGGGCTCGCTGATTTCGCGGCTCAAAATCATGGCGAATCTCGACATCGCCGAGCGTCGATTGCCGCAGGACGGCCGGATCAACCTGGAGCTGGACGGCGAGCCGATCGACGTTCGAGTCGCGACGATTCCATCGGTCAATGGGGAAAGTGTTAGTCTGCGTTTGTTGACGCGGCAGCAGTTCGATTTCGGGATGCTCGGTTTCGATGAAAAAACGGAAGGGATCATCCGAGAGCAGCTCGCGCAGCCGAACGGGATCATCCTCGTGACCGGCCCGACGGGTTCCGGAAAATCGACGACGCTTTACACGTTTCTCAAGCAGCTTAACACGAAGGATACTCGAATTGTGACGATCGAGGATCCGGTCGAGAACAAACTCGACGGCGTGATTCAGATCGCGGTAAAGCCGGAAATCGACCTGACGTTCGCGCGCGGCTTGCGCTCGATTCTGCGTGGCGACCCGAACGTGATCATGGTCGGGGAGATGCGAGATCTGGAGACGACGGAGATCGCCGTGCGCGGCGCGTTGACCGGTCACCTCGTCTTCAGCACGCTTCACACGAACGACGCGGTTGGCGCGATTTCGCGTTTGTTAGACATGGGCGTTGAGCCGTTTTTGATCGCATCGTCGGTCCGCTGTTTCCTCGCTCAGCGCCTCGTCCGGACGCTGTGCGAGCATTGCAAGGTACCTGCGGATCTCGATATCGATTACCTTTCGACGATTGGCTTTCCGCTCGAGGATCGAGACAAAATCCGTAAAGCAGTCGGTTGCCGGTCCTGTCGCGACACCGGCTATCGCGGCCGGATGGCGATCGTCGAGGTCTGCCAGATGTCGAGGCAGATGCAGGAACTCGTCACGGCCGGCCGGCCGGTTTCCGAACTTAAATCACAGGCGAAAAAGGACGGGATGATCGAGCTGCGAAATTACGGCTGGCAGAAAGTCGCCGAAGGACGGACTACGGTTAGTGAGGTCCTGACAAACACCCAGGAAGCGGTTTTGGAGTGACTTTGACAACTCGGCGGTAGGCGGAAATCTGACGATCATTTTACACCCACCTGACAACTTCTGCGGCGATCGCGCTAGAATCGGGGCATGATGAAAACCTCGATTGTCTCTCTGATACTCGCGCTCATCTCGCCTCTCACCTCGTTCGCTGCCGACGACAACAAACTCGTCGTCCACGAATGGGGAACGTTCACTTCGGTCTTCGGCTCCGACGGAAAAGTCCTGCCAGGGCTCGAAATTGACGAAGAACGACTCCCTCAATTCGTCTACGCCCACGACATGGAGCGCGGCTTTCCGCAGTTCCAGGTCGAAGGCGCGAAAAAGCCGGAACCTGGACGGGTTTTCATGAAGGGGATGTGGCGACCACTCCACAACGTCACCGTTAAAATGGAAACGCCCGTTCTCTATTTTTACACCGACGAAGCGGTCGACGCTGAGGTGAAGATCGGATTTGAAGGCGGCTCTATCAGCCAGTGGTATCCTGGCCGCAGCGGCGGCGAAATTCCGCCTCCAATCATCATGAATAAGGACCGCACTTTCAAAAGCGGCCCGATCGATTTTGCCAAATCCTACCAGGGATCGATCAAGTGGAACGTCCGGGTCGAGCCGCGCGGAGAGCACACCGATTTCGAAGTGATGAAGCCGGGTGAGACCGCGAATTGGCTTCACCCACGCGCTCCGAAATCGGATCTGCTGCGCACGGCATCCGGCGAAACCGAATCCTACCTTTTTTACCGTGGCCTCGGAAACTTCGATCAGCCGATCGCGTTCAGCGTTGAGAACCAGCAGCTGCTGGCGCGCTCGACGACGGAAATTCCCTACCTCCTCGTGCTCGACTGGAATAACGAAGGCGCGCGGATCGCCTACTCGGGTAAGCCGGATTTGACGGAGTCGATCGCGCTTGGCGCGGATGGCGGCCCCCGTAAGCCGATGCCGGAACTGCAGCAGCGAAATCTATGGCGATCTCCACACCGCTCTCGTCGACGCCGGCCTCTACTCAGATGAAGCCAGCGCGATGTTGCGGACCTGGTGGCACAGCTACTTCGGTCAGAGCGGCCTGCGTGCTTTCTGGGTCGTGCCGCGCGATTTCACCGAGTCGATTCTACCCATCGATCTGAAGCCCGCCCCCGCCGAACTCAAGCGCGTTCTTCTCGGTCGGAGCGAAATTCTGACTCCGGAATTCGAGGCCGAGCTCCAACAGGCGTTCGCTGGTCCGGAGGACAAAAATCAATATCGATACGGTCGCTACCACAGAGCCTACCAAGCACGAATCGCACAGCTGAAAGCCGAAGTCGCCAGCGTGCGCTGACCACCTTGCTCATCCGAATTGCGGTGGAGGATTCATCCGGAAGCCGCGTCGGGAAAGTTGCGGCCAACCCGGAGTCGCGGCAACCTCTCGGATGACGCCGAAACTCGCCCTCGCGCCCATGCAGGAGGTGACCCACCTCCCGTTCATGACGGTGCTCCATCGCTACGGCGATCCGGACGTCTATTTCACCGAGTACTTCCGCGTCCACATCCACTCAAAACCGGAGAAACGTATCCTCCGATCGATCGACGAAAATCCGACGGGCAAGCCGGTCTTCGCCCAGATGATTGGCCAGGACCCAGCGCGCCTCGCCGATACCGCGAAGAGGCTTCAGGATCATGCGATCAGCGGGATCGATCTCAACCTCGGCTGCCCTGCGCCGATCGTCTGCACGAAGCAAGCCGGCGGTGGGCTCCTCCGCGATCCCGCGAAAATCCACGCGATTCTCGAAGCGCTTTGTGAGGCTTGCGATTGCCCATTCACAGTTAAGACTCGAGTCGGCTTCGATTCCCACGAAGAGTTCGGCGCGTTGATCGAAATCTTCCGCCAGTACCCGCTCGCCGGCCTCGCGATCCACGGTCGGACCGTTCGTGAAAAATACGCCACCCCGATCCGCTACGACTGCATCCGGCATGCCGTCGAAACGCTCGACTGCCCCGTCTACGCCAACGGCAACATCATCTCCGTGCGAACCGCCGATTTGACGATCCGCGCCACAGCAGCTGCTGGGTTGATGGTCGGTCGCGGCGCGATTCGCAACCCCTGGCTCTTCGCTCAGATCCGGCATTTTCTCGAAACCGGCGAGACGCAGCCGATGCCGACTCTGGCCGATCTTCGCGGCTACATCGAGGCCCTCTACCGAGAAACCCGGGATAGAGCATCCGATGAACGCAAACACGTGACGAGAATGAAGCGTTACCTGAATTTCATCGGACCCGGCATCGGCGAGGGCGATGCGTTTCTCTTTGAGATCAGGCGCGCGGGATCTGAAATCGAGTTTCTCCAGACTTGCGAGCGCCATCTCGCCAGCGACGAACTCATGCCCGCCGAGCCACCGGTTTCGTCCGTCTTCGCCGGAATTGCCTCCTGACATCGTCCCTGTCAAAACCGTCCGTCAGTTCGAACTCACCCAGTTGAGGTGCTCTGGCGGATGCTTTCCGACCATCACCAGAGTTCGGCGAAGATTGACGATGTTTTCTCGATTGAGCTTTAGGCGTCTGATGGTCGCTCGCCCAACTCCAGAGACACCTATTAGAATTGAAAAGGGAATTTCCCAACGGAAATGATCGCGCCAATTGTCTTTGCGTGGATTGAATAGAGCAACTGCGGCACCGGTAACTGAGTCAATTCCTGTGACGTGGTTATACTTGGCGTTGTTGCAGCCCTGACAGCTCCACGCAAGATTCGCCTCCTCTGTCGGCCCGCCTCTGCTTTCCGGGATGATGTGCTCGATCGAAAATGACGAGGGCGAGTGATCCTGAGGACAGAGACAATATTCGCAATAACCGTGCGCTCGCTGGATTACTAAAGCTCGAAGCTTCTTCGAAACCGTCATGGTTACTCAACTTCGTTCGGGCGGATTCCGAGATCTTCCATCAGATTTTCCAAGGCGACGCCACGAATTTTCGCCAGCTCGACGAGAGCTTCCAGCCTCCGGACGCCGTAAGCCTCCGATTGATCGGTCAGGTGAATCAATTCGCTGAGCTGGTCTTCGGAAATGGATTCGTTGCGACGCTCTTCAACCAGCTTGCGGTAGCGAGCCCACCATTCTTCGGAAAAACCGCCGTTGATCGTCTGCAACAATTCAGATTCAACTTTGGGCAACGAATCGGACTTCGGCTGAACCAGTTGAGTGATGGATTTGAGGCACAGCTCGGCTGGATCGATGCCCTGCACGGTCGCCAACTGGCGCAAGGCGTCTTCGAGTTCAGCCGGGATTTGAAGGGTCATGGACATGATGGAGTTCCGCGTGGACTTGAGCTTACCGGATTTTCATCAACATCTCCAGCCACTTTTTTTCGTCGACTGGGTAAAGGGCGGCCTCGAACAGATCCGCTACGCGATGATGTCTTTGACGACGTGTCCGTGGACGTCGGTCAGGCGGAAGTAACGACCCTGGAAGCGGTAGGTGAATCGTTCGTGATCGATGCCTAACAAGTGCATCAGCGTCGCTTGGAAATCGTGGACGTGAACCGGGTTTTCGACGGCGTTCATGCCTAACTCGTCGGAAGCTCCGTAGGTGATGCCGGGTTTCACGCCGCCACCGGCCATCCAAGTGGTGAAAGCGTAGGGATGGTGATCGCGGCCCCAGCGCGGGCGGTTTTTGATGTCGCCCTGGATAAACGGCGTCCGGCCGAATTCACCGCCCCAGATGACAAGCGTGTCTTCAAGCAGACCGCGCATTTTCAAGTCTTTGACGAGCGCCGCGCTCGCCTGATCCGTGTCGCGACACTGGTTGTAGAGCTCGGTCGTGATGCTGTTGTGCTGATCCCAGCCGGCATGCATGCATTGGACGAAACGAACGCCGCGTTCGATCAGCCTCCGAGACATCAGACAGTTGTAGGCGAAGGTTCCTTGCTCCCGGACGTCCGGGCCGTACATCTCAAGAATGTGGTCAGGTTCGTCGCTCAGATCGGTCAAATCCGGAACGCTGGTTTGCATCCGGTAGGCCATTTCGTATTGCGCGATCCGTGTGGAAATTTCCGGGTCGCCGACTTCTTCGAATTTCTTCTGATTCAGCTCGGCGAGGTCGTCGAGCAGGCCGCGGCGGAGCTTTCGGCTCATCCCGTCCGGATTCGAAAGGTAGAGAACGGGATCCCCGCTCCCGCGAAATTTCGCGCCCTGATAACGAGAGGGAAGAAAGCCGCTGCCCCAATAAAAATCGTAAAAAATCTGGCCGCAGGACGAGCCCTTGCTGATCGAAGTCATCGCGACGAACCCAGGCAGGTTGTCGCCCTCGATTCCCAGCCCGTAAGTCAGCCACGCACCCATCGTCGGACGCCCGGGTAGCTCGCCGCCGCTGAGCATGAAGTTGATCGCCGGCGCGTGATTCACAGCATCGGTGTGCAGGCTTTTGATGAAGCAGATTTCGTCCGCGATTTTGGCTGTGTGAGGCATCAGCTCGCTCACCCAGGCTCCGCTCTGGCCGTGTTGCGCGAAGGGTTCGATCGGCGCGAGCATCAGCTTGCCAGTCGGGTCGCCGGTCATCGTGCTGAAACGCTTGCCCTGGAAATATTCGTCCGGCACGGGCTGGCCGTGCATTTCCTTGAGCTTAGGTTTGTAGTCGAAGAGATCGCAGTGTGTTGGCGCGCCGTTTTGGAAGAGGTAGATGACGCGTTTGGCCTTTGCTGGAAAATGCGGAACGCTCGCGATGCCCGATCGTCGATCGGTCGGCTCTTCGTTGGCGAACCCGTCTCGTGCGAGCAGGCTTCCAAGCGCTGCGCCGCCGATTCCGAGCGCGGATTTGCTGAAAAAGTGGCGACGATTCGTCAGCAGCTGCTGGTCGCGAATTGGGTGAGCAGGAGTCATCTTTCGAGCGCAAACATGGAGCGATTTTACGAGGCGCGCGAGCGATTCTCGATCTCGCTGATCGCCCAAAGCGCGTGCTCAACGATGAGCGGTTCTGGATCCTCGGTAGCCCGCTTGAGCGCGGGGAGATCGTCCTCCGTGCCGACGTTTCCAAGCGCAACGCAAACATTTCGGAGGAAGCCGCGGCGCTTGGTCCGCTTGACGGGCGACTTGCGAAACAGCTGCCGGAAACCTTCGTCGTCGAGAGCCAGAAAATCCCGTAGATCCCAGCCGGTTACGAATTCGCGCGCAGCGAACGCAGCTTCCTGCGATGCCTGAGCGAATCGATTCCAGGGACAGACCGAAAGGCAGTCGTCGCAGCCGTAAATCCGGTCCCCGATCGCACGGCGGAATTCGTCCGGGATCGAGCCGCGATGCTCGATCGTCAGGTACGAAATGCACTTCCGCGCGTCGACGCGATGCGGCTCGGTGATCGCATCGGTCGGACAGCAATCGATGCAGCTCGTGCACGAGCCGCAGTGATTCGGAATCGGCTCGTCGCGTGGGATTTCGAGCGTTGTCAGGATCTCTGCGAGGAAAAACCACGTCCCCAGTTTTCGATGAATCTGAACGGTGCTTTTTCCATTCCAACCTAAGCCGGAATCGCTCGCGAAATCGCGTTCGAGGACCGGCCCGGTATCCACGTAGTAGCGCTGTCGGCCACCGATTTCTTCAAGCCAGACGTTAAACTCCTTGAGCTTCTTTTCGATGAGATCGTGATAGTCGTCGCCCCATGCGTAACGCGCAAACTGGCCTCGTCCGGTTGGTTCGCCGCTGACGAAATAATTCATCGCCAACACAATCATCGACTTCGCCCCTGGCAGAACCTCCTGCGGCCGCGTCCGGCGATCGACGTTTCGCGCGAGCCAGCCCATCTCGCCGTGGCAACCGTCCTCGATCCAATCTCGATACGCCTCCGCGTGCGCCGCTTCGTCGCTTCCGGCGATGCGGCAGTCGTCGAATCCGAGCGACTTCGCGCGTTCGACGATCTGCGGTTTCAGCACCTCAGGAGCCAGCTGCGCATCCAGATTCATGAGAGAAATGGACCCTGACAGACTCACAAATTCCGTAGGTGACCTCGTCTATATTCAGGCCGTCAGTCGTGACCACAAAATCGGCAGTGGCCTCGTAAAGCGGCTCACGTTCGGTGAGCATTTTGTCGATCGTAGCGCGTGGATTTTCGGTTCGAAGCAGAGGGCGATTTTCGTTGCCGGACACGCGTTCGAAGATCGCCTCCGCGCCCGCCTTCAACCAAATGCAGTAACCGGCATCGGCGATGATTTCGCGATTCTCCTCTCGAAGCACGATTCCGCCGCCGGTCGAAATCACGAGGTCCTGGCCAGCAGCTGCTGAGCGAAGCGCCTCCGTTTCCAGATCGCGGAACGACGTCTCGCCACGAATTTCAAAAATCGCCGGAATCGGCTCGCCCGCCTTCTGCTCGATCAACTCGTCCGTATCGACGAACTTGAATCCTAAGCTATCTGCGATCCGCCGCCCCACTGACGTCTTTCCTGTGCCCATGTAGCCAATCAGAATGACATTTCGCGGAGTTTCCCTGTCTTTGCTTCCCATTCGGTCGTGCCTCGCTTTCCTTTCCGTTGACGATACCCAGTCGACGCTCGAATTAAAGCCTTCATCTTCGCCAATCGATTTTTCCTTTCATCATGAGCACACTTCTCGTTCCGACCGACACCAAAGACAAAGCCACGGACGCAGTCACGAGGGCGGTCGATCTGCTTCGGGCCGGCGAGGTCGTCGCTCTGCCGACGGAGACGGTTTACGGCTTGGGCGCTGACGCTTTCAACGAAGCCGCGGTCGCGAAAATCTTCGAGGTAAAGGAAAGGCCGAAATTCGATCCCCTGATCGTTCATCTCCCATCAGCTGACGATCTCTCGAGGGTCGCAATCGTTCCAGAGGAGATCGAATCGGATATCAACCGTCTCATCCAGGAATTCTGGCCCGGCCCGCTAACTCTGGTGTTGCCGAAGACGGACGCTGTGCCGGATATCGTAACTGCTGGCCTGCCGACGGTTGCTGTCCGCGTCAGCGCGCATCCAATCATGCGTCAAATCGTGCGGGCGCTTGGAAACCCGATCGCAGCGCCGAGCGCGAACCGTTTCGGCCGGCTCAGCCCGACTTCGGCTGCCGCGGTGATCGCTGAGCTTGATGGTTTGATTCCGCTCGTGGTCAACGGCGGTGCGTGTGCGAGTGGGTTGGAATCGACGATCATTCAAGTTGAGGCGTCCGGCAAAAGTAAGCCGATTTTCCACGTCCTGCGCGCCGGCCCGATTATTCCGGATCAGCTGAAGCCGTTTGGCAAAGTCATCCTACGCAAATCGACGGATCGCCCGAGTTCCGAACCGCAGGATGCGCCTGGACAGCTCGCCAGTCACTACGCGCCTCGCACTCCGTTGCGTCTCGTCGAGAACCCGTCTGACTTCCGACCTGATCCGAACAAATCCTACGCGCTGCTCAGCTATCGCGGCGAAGCGAAAGACGGATATCTCGAACTCGTTGACTGGGCTGAGGTCGCCGTGCTGACCCCCGGATCCGGCAAGCAAGCCGAGGCCGCCGTTCGGCTGTTTTACGTGTTAAGACAGCTGGATGAGAGCGGAGTTGACGAAATTATCGCAGAGCCGATGTCGGAAGTTGGCCTTGGAATTGCGATGATGGATCGGTTGCGGCGGGCGTCGGTCAAAGGCGTTGACGGGTCGCACAAAGAAAGTGACAATCCATGAGTGACGAAATCAGAGACAGAGAAGATCCAAGCGTTTCGCGAGAAATCGGCGGAGAAAATCCAAGCGGCGCTCGAGGAACAAGGGACGCCCTCCTACGAAGACTGCGTGAAGCAGCTGGAGGAATTTCACGGCCCGAAGAGCGGGGCCGGACTGAGGAATCTGAGCTCCGGCTATTTTTCAAAGAAAGCCCAGTAACCGCGTCACTCCCCAAACGTTTTCCGGATGGCGCTGGCTCGGAGCACGAAATGTGGATCGTCGACGGCAATGCGTTGAAAGCGACCATGCCGGGCGAGGCTGGCCGAGTTTGGGGTTCTCGTCGTTTGGCCCATCCGTCAGAATATTTCGAACGGATGTCGATCATCAACGACGAATTTGGCCTACCTTGGGAGTTCGTCGGCTTGGCTGAGGAATGCCGTCAACTTAGGATCGTTACGAGCCAGCCCTACATGATCGGCGCAAAACCCAGGTTGACGGAAATCGAGGCTTACATGGGCGAAGCCAGATTCGAGTACCACAAACACCGGCTCGGCAGCTTCTGGTATCGCACAAACGACAACTTGATGGCCTACGACGCATAGCCCGGAAATTTCGCCAAGCTGCCCATCGGCGGGTTGGCCCCGATCGATCTGATTCTCCAGTACCCGGACGACGAAACCCGCAAGCTCGCGGGTCTCGACTGACTCAAATAATTCCCTCGCGAATCGCCTTCGCCACCGCGCCGGTGTTCGTGTTGACGTGGAGCTTTTCGTAAACGCTTCGCAGGTGCGTGCTGACGGTGTGAACGCTCAGATCCAGGCGGTCGGCAATCTCCTTTTTGATCAGGCCTTCGACCATGAGCTCGAGGATGTCCTTTTCACGCGGAGTCAGATCGTAATCGTCAGAGCCGGTTGGTTGGCGGCGGGTTTTGCCCATTTTGCCAAAGAGATCGATCACCATTTTCGCCACCTTCGGCGTCATCGGCGCGCCGCCTTCCATCACTTGCCGAATCGCATCGGCGATTTCATCAATCGCAGAGGTTTTTAAAAGATAGCCCGATGCCCCAGCACAGATCGCTTGGAAAATTTTCTCCGCATCATCGAAAACAGTCAGGATCACGGCTCGAGTCGAAGGTGCGATCTGGTGAATGTGCGCTAGCGCCTCGATTCCGTTGATCCCCGGCAGGCCGACGTCGAGAAGCAGAACGTCCGGCGGCTTGCCACCCAGCGCCATCTGGGATTCTTCAAAACTGCCGAAATCGCGCTCACAACGCATCCCATCCAGTCGGTTGATCGCTCGAGCGACTGCGCAGCGAAACGGCTCGTTGTCTTCAATGAGCCAGATGCGAATTTCTTCTTTAGATTCAGACATTTCGAAAATTCAGTAGTTGAAGTGGAGCGTCAAACGTGACCGTGGTCCCTTCACCGGGTTTGCTGTCGATGCTCAGCCTTGCCTTCAGTTTGTCGGCTCGGCGTTTGATGTTGTTCAGGCCGTGGCCGCGATCGATCGATTCGACATCGAACCCTTTGCCGTTGTCGCGAATTACAAATCGGACTCGACGGCGCTCGACGCACAGTTCGACGTCGATCCGCGTTGCGTCCGCATGACGGGCGACATTGTTGACCGCTTCCTTAAACGCAAAGTAGAGATGTCGGCGAAATTCGAGCGGAAGCTCTTTGCGTTCGGCTGCCTCGGTGGTTTTAAATTCGTGATCGATGTCGCCCAGCCGCTCTAAAACTGCGCGTCGCATTTTGGTGACGAGGTCGTGTGAGGACGAGTTGTCCGGATCGATCAGCCAGACGATGTCTCGCATCGCCTGCGCGGTCCGCTCCGCGATTTTGTGGATCTGATGAAAGTCCGAGCGAGCTTCACCGGGCAGGCTGTCCTGCTCCAGTCCGAGCTGACTGATCAGCGCGATACTGCCGAGATTGCTGCCGATGTCGTCGTGCAAGTCGCTCGCGATCTGCTCTCGCAAGCGCGCCGTTTGACGACGTCGGAGCACGACCTGACGCGCGCCGAAAACAATCGCGCCAGCCAAGCCGACGACGAGCACGGAAGCGATCACCGTCGAGATGATCGCGAAAATGCGCTCGCCGCTGATCGCCAGAAGGGGTTCGATCATTTGGGACTTTAGCGCGTTCGGCCGGTTCGTCGACTAGCGCGATGGGGCGAGGAAGGCGATCAGAACATTTCGCTCGCTCGGAGCAACGTTTCCTGAACGGCGGCGTCGTGAGCCGGCGAAAAGTCTAATTTCTTCTCGCCTCGGATGATCTTGGCAAAATCGATCGCATCTCCGACGTAACGCCGATACGGCGGATCGAAAGGAACGTCCTGAATCCCCTTTTTGAACTCGCCACGATCTTTCGAGAGCGAGATTCGAGCGCTCGGTCGATCGAGCGGCTGGATGTGAAAACTGCCCTCCGTTCCGCCGACGAAAAGATGTCGCCGAGCGAATCCTTCGACTTCAATCCCTGCCGACTTGACCGTCGCCGTCGCGTTTGGATAGTCGAGCACGGCGAGCATGTTGTCCTTGAGTCCGTCGGCACCGGCCCGGTTGTGCGCGGTGACTTTTTCGGGCTTGCCTGCCACACCCACAACGAGATCCACGATGTGGCCGCCGAGTTCGAACATCACGCCGCCTTTGAATTCGGACAGCTCCTTTCGAGCACCAGCGCTGAGGACTTTGCTCATCACCGCGTGAATTTCGAAAACGTCGCCGAGCCAGCCCTGATCCAGAAATTCCCGAAGCATCACGATCGCAGGATTGTATCGATACATGTAGCCCATCTGAATGGTCAGGCCTTTCTCCACGCTGTCGTCCAGCAGTTGCTGAAACTTCGGCATCGATGCTCCAGCCGGTTTGTCGAGGTGAATGTGGTAGCCAGCGGCGATGCATTTCTCAGCAGTCGCGAGCAGGTCGCGGATCGCAGTTTCGACGGCAACCGCCTGCAATCCCGGCGTGTTGAGCAACTGCTCGGCGCTCATCCGTTTCAAGCCCTCGTAAGTTTTGCCCGCGCGTTCCCAAAGCGCGTCGTCGGGCTCGACGATTCCCACAACTTCGAAATCTTCGCTTTCGCGGTAGACTTCCATTTTTCCAGACGCATGCGGATGGCCGACCCCGATCTGACCGATCTTGATCTTGTCCGGTTTCGCCTGCCCAAGTCCAATGGCTGGAGCTGCGAGGGCGGCGGCTTGAACAAAACGTCTGCGATTCATCATCCACGAACATTTCACGACAAAGCCTCGATTCCAATCGCAAAAGCGGTTGTAAACTTTCGGTCTACCGCTTCAATCGTACGCGGCGAAAGCCGGAAATCATTCAAATGAAAGTCGGACGCGAGTGAGTACCTCCAAAAGCTACACGCAGGCCTTCCTCGCCTTTGCCGTCCTGGCATTCGGGTTGACCGCGTTGATGCAGTTGGATTTTCGACCTCGGCCAATTTATGGCAAGCTGAGCCCAACCGGGCAGCCAGTTTCCGAGGAATTTCGGCAGGGTGAAGCAGTCGAGTTCAGTTTCCGTGCGCCGGGCGATGATTTGAACGGATTCTATTTTCCTGATCTCGTCTGGAACGAAAAACACGCGGTTGAAATCCAAGTCGAAAACCTGACTGCGAGACGCGCGATTGCTCAGCAGCTGCTGACGTTCGAATCGCCACAACCGCAATTTGATGGGGCTAACGCCGTTGGAGATCGAATCCGAGTTCAGCTGCGTTGGAAACGGGACGCCGAGCCGGTTCTCGCGCCAGAAATCACGATGCGCGACGGCGGCGGAGCGACTCACACGATTGCCCAGCCGCTAACCAGCCTGGAGCGCGACGTCCCGGTTAATTTCGAGTTTGAAGCGCCGGCAGCGGATCTGACTGAGTTTGAGATCGAAGGCCTGCTCACCGATCTGGAAGCCCGAGTCCAAATCGAGATCGAAAACCTCACCACGGGCGTTTTCCTGAAAAAATTCACAGCCGATAAAGGCCAACCCGCGAAACGCAGCTTCAAGCCGAAAAACGCGGCTGGCGACCGGATCAAAATCAGCTTCAAATGGCAAAAACACCCGGCACCCGCGTTGCTCGGAAGCGCGCTCGAACCACAGCCGGAAACTGAATTCGAAGGCGTTCCTGCCGCCTTCCTCACGAGCTACGATTCTTGGTCTCACAGGCTGAACTGGCTTTGGGCACCCGCCGGATTGCTCGCGCTTCTGGCGCTTCGAAATGGTCGGCTTAGCTCAATCGCGCTCGTCGCCGCCGGGCTCGCGGCGCTTGCGACCAGCGTCCTGAGCTGGCAACAGGCTTACGGCGTGCTCGGCTCCCACATGGATCCCGATCGATTCGGCGAATTCGGCACGATGCTCGCCGACTGGGTCCGCGATCCCGGCTCGCGGCCCTTGACTGAGCTGTTTCTCAGCGAATGGCGCTACAGCTGGCTTCCCCTGACTCCGATCCTCACCGCCACGTTGCAACTGCTCGGCGCTTCCCCGCTTTTTTCGGCCGTGATCGTCGCCGCGCTCGCCAGTTTCGGCTCGGTGCTTCTCGTTCATTCCCTGCTTCGGCGTTCATTCGGCTTATCGGATGTCAGTGCCTTCGCTGGGGCTCTGCTTTTCCTGACGCATCACTTTTTTCTCAAGTCCTTTGCCAAACCTTCGACCGATCCAGTCGGCCTGCTTCTCGTGCTCGCCTCAATCGTGCTCCTCGCCGATCGGATCCGCCGTCCAGCAACTCGCGGGAAAACGATCGGGCTCGCCGTGATCATTTTTCTCCATTTTCTGGCGCGACCGCTCGGTGCCGCTTTCGCTGCGGCAACGGCGGGCGTCGCGATTCTGGCCGATTGGCTGAGGACGAAGAAATTCGATTTCGTCAGCAGCTGCTGGACCGGCGTTCTAACCGGAATTGTTCCGCTCGCGATCGTTTCGGCCATTTTCTATACCTTTGGTTGGCTCGATAATTTTTCAACGGCGTTGCACAGCTCGAAAGAATTTCATCACGCATCCACATCAAGGGCTTTCGGCGAAATGACGATTTCGATGCTGCAGCTGCTGCCGATTTTCTGGCTCTTCGCCGGTCGCGACCGGCTTCGAAAACCAGACAGCTGGCTTTTAATCGGTTGGGTCGGGTTTTACCTTTTCCTGATCGTTTTCATCAAGGCCGGATTCATTGCTCGGCTGTTTTTGCCGATGCTGATGACTCCTGTTATTTTTGCAGCGCTCGGACTCGACCGATTGAAGCTGGCGGGCCGCGTGATCGTGGTTTTGATCGCCGCGCTGAACGTTGCCATCGTGATTTACCACAGCAGTTTGCTGACGACACCGCCGCAGTGGCTCGCGCGATTCATTTATCATTAGCAGGCAGTCAAAAATTGCTTTGATGGATGCATCTTTTAAAAACGGCAACGCCGTTTCGAATTTCAGCCCAGGGTTGGCCGGAGCGAAGCGAAGCCTACCCTGGGTCCGCATAATCCTATGAATTGTTCGCTGAAGGCGAACCGGACCGGTGCGCAAGGCCTTCAGCCTTGAGATTATTTTTCACGCTTCGATCCCAGGGTAGGCTTCGCTTCGCTCCCGCCAACCCTGGGCTTCGGTGCGGAACGGCGTTGCCGTATGTCCGTTCAGATCGGTTAAATCAATCCTGACGGAACACTAGAAAGGCGAGGACCTAAGCCAAAAGCTCAGGATAGGATGCCTCGGCAACCTCGCGGCAGCGCTTGATGATCGCCTCCGTTTCGAACAGATCGGTCACGTCTTCGACCAGGGCAGCGCAATCGCTTCGGGAAAGACTTCGAACCGCGCGGCGAACTGCCGGGAGCTGGCTTGAACCGACGCTCAACTCGGTGATTCCCATGCCAACCAGCAAGGGAGTCGCCAGAATATCGCTGGCCATTTCACCACAAACCCCGATCCAGATTCCCGCTTTGTGAGCCGCGTCAGCCGACTGTTTGAGCAGGCGGACCACCGCCGGATTGTGCGGTTGATAGAGTCCAGCGACTCGCTCGTTGACCCGATCGACTGCCAGCGTGTACTGGACCAAGTCGTTTGTTCCAACGCTGAAAAAGTCGCATTCCCTGGCCAAGGCATCGGCGATGATCACCGCGCTCGGCAATTCGATCATCACGCCGACCTGAATTTTTTCATCAAACGGCCGCCCCTCGGTGCGAAGTGATTCCTTTGCGATTTCGACCTGCTCTTTCGCCGCACGCAGCTCCTCAAGCGTGCCGATGAAAGGAAACATGATCGACACGGTTCCTTCATCGCTCGCCCGCAGGATCGCGCGAAGCTGAGTTTGAAAAAGATCGGTCTGCTCCAGACAAACGCGAATCCCCCGCCAACCGAGAAACGGATTCGGCTCCGGCTCGAAATGGGTTGAGCCTGGAATTTTGTCGCCTCCAGCGTCGAGGGTCCGGATGATCACGCCGTGAGGTGCGGCTTCGCGAGCGACTTTTCCGTAATCCTCGGCAAGAGCGTCTTCCTCCGGTAAAAGAACCTGGTTGATGTAGAAAAACTCAGTTCGGTAAAGCCCGACGCCCTCAGCGCCGACTCGAGTGGCATTTTCAACCTCGTGAGCGAACTCGATATTCGCCGAAAGCGTTAGCCGAAATCCATCCTCGGTTTCGGCCGGCAGATCCACCAGCTGCTGGAGTGATTCCTGCAACTCGCCCTTCTGAATCAGAACCGATTGGTAATGCTGAATCGTGTCGTGCGAGGGCCGGATGATGACCAGACCGCTGTAGCCATCGAGCAGGACTTCATCGCCCGTGTGGACGTGCTGAGAAATATCGGCGAGGCCGACGATCGCCGGCAGATTGAGCCCGCGCGCCATGATCGCGGTGTGCGAAGTCTGGCTGCCGGCTTCCGTGGCGAAACCGAGAACCAACTCGCGATTCATAGCCGCGGTGTCGCTCGGCGTCAGGTCGTGGGCGAAAAGAACGTGCTGGTGGCGGGCGGCTGCTTCAGTTGGCGCTTCGGTGCTCTCGCCAGGTCGAAAATTACGCAGCACCCGGCGCGCGACGTCCTGAATGTCGACTGCGCGTTCGCGAAGATACGGATCCGGGATCATTCGGAGGCTCTCGATGTATTGACAGCAAACCTGGTAAAATGCGGCCTCGATGTTGATCTTTTCGTCTTCCACCGTGGCGTAGACTTGAGACAGAACCGCCGGATCCTCGAGAACGAGGAGATGGGAATCGAAAATTGACGCGTCGTCAGCCCCGGCAGCGTCACGAACCTGATTCTGGAGAGAGACGATCTGCCGCTGAGTTTCGGCCAGCGCACGTTCGAGCCGGTAGCGTTCGGAATCGATATCGGACGTGCCGATCGTGTAAGTATCCGGCTCTTCAAAAGCCGAAACACTGACCACCGCCACGGCACGCGCGATCCCCGGCGAAACGCCGATCCCCTGGAACCGCTGTTCCTCTTTTTTGCTCGTAGCCTGCATGAATACCTACTCAAACCAGCAGTTGCCGGCGGCGAGGTGCCCAATTCTTAGCACAAATCCCGAAATTGTCAGTTTTCGGTCGGAGTTTTTGGATAGAGCTCGCGATCCACCGATCCAGGGCGGATGAGATTCTGCTTCATGCCGACGGATCTCCCGCCGTAGTAGCTTGGGTTGTTGATTCCGTAAGGATCTCCATCTGATTGGCAGCTGCTGGCTGTGAAGGCGACGGCGAGGAGGGCAAGAACGCTGAAGATTGGGAATTTGAATTTCATCTCGTTTGGAATAATTGCAGAAGAATCAGCAGAGTCGTCCGTTCGAGCCAGGTTGTCCAGGGGGCGAAAAACCGGAGTCACTTTTCCTCCCTGAGCCGCCAGGCGAGGTATTTTTTGATGTCAGACCGAACCCAGCGAACGCAGACAGCGAGCACGGCGACGTCGTCGATAACTCCGATGATTGGAATGAAATCCGGGATGAGATCGATCGGCGAAATGAGGTAGAGAATCGTGGCGATGATCGCGGCGATCGTCATGAACGGCATTTCGCGATAGCGGCCTCGATAGTAATCGCGGAGCATCGCGAAAAGCGTTTTAACGTCGTTGTAGAACCGCTTGAGACCACGCGATTCGCGAACGTGCTTCTCGACCGCTTCAGACTCGGCGAGCGCCCGCTCAAGCTGGACGTCCGTGATCCGCTCCATCCGCGCGCGAAGCTCCTCTTCGGCCTCTTCCTTGCTCATCCGTTTTTTCGCTGGAGCCTTTTTTTTCGCAGCCGCCTTTTTCTTCGTCGCCATCTCAAAAGCTAGCAGCTGCTGAAGTTGGCGGCAACGATCACGAGCGTTCCAGTCTTGCGGAATTCCGCTCGGTTTGTCAGAGTCGGTTCGATGCCCAACGCAGACTTTGAGCTGGCGAAAAACTCCGCCGCCTAGCGATTGGGCCGAAGCCTGGTTGATCCATCGCCTTCTCGTTGATCCCGGAACTGGCCGCGAAGACCGCTCGAAAAATCGAACTCCCAACACCAGCAGCTGCTGGCTTGATCGCGCCACCTCCTTTGGGTTGAAAAACCGCGCTGGCGGCTCAAATCATATAAAATGAAGATTGTTGTACACCTTGAACTTCTGGGCTCTTCAGGAAATATCGTGGCAGCTGAAAGCATCGTAGTAGAGTGTATGAATGAAAAGCCTCGCCCATCACTATGCTTTGTTACTGGGATTGGAA
>JBLHKS010000032.1:0-47548 GCA_047620505.1 Verrucomicrobiales bacterium
CAAAGCCTGAAGTCAGCAGCGCGCGGATTTCGGTCCTTTGCCAACTACCGCATTCGAATCATGTTTTTCTGCGCAAAGTTAGATCTCTTTCCGTTAGATAGTTGCCACGAAAATCCCTGAAGAGCCAAAAAAGACAAGAAAAAGGACGCTAAGGGCGCGAGTTAGTCGCTGCCCAAGCGTCCTGTGCGAACCGCAACGAGCGGTCGTTCGATTCTATCTACTCAGGACTAGCGGTAGCCTCGGCTGGCTCTTCCTGCTCCGAGCGCTCACTCGGCGAGGATTCGAAACTCAGTTCCTTCGCATCTTTCTCGTACGTCACCGCGACGTTGTCGCCTTCGTTGATCCCACCGCGTAGCAGCTGGTGGGCAATCGGATCTTCAATATGGCGCTCGACACCCCGACGCATCGGCCTAGCGCCAAAATCTGGATCGGAGCCTTCCTCAACGAGGAATTCGCGCGCTTCTTCGGTGAAGGTGAGTTCGATTTCTTTGGTGCGGAGTCGCCCGAGAACTTTGTCGAGTTCAAGATCGAGGATCTTAAGTAGGTCCGCTTTTTCCAGCATGTGGAAGACGATGGTTTTGTCGAGGCGGTTGAGGAATTCGGGACGGAAAGTCGTTTTGATCTCCTCCATCACCTTGGCCTTCATCGAGTCGTAATCCGCTTTGTCGTCATCCATCGAGGCGAAGCCCATGGAGGTCTGACGCTTGATCACGTTGGCCCCGGCGTTCGAGGTCATGATGATGATCGTGTTCCGGAAATCGATTTTGCGGCCGAAACTGTCGGTGATCGTGCCCTCTTCGAGAATCTGGAGAAGCAGATTCATCACGTCTGGGTGCGCTTTTTCGACTTCGTCAAAGAGCACGACCGAATAAGGCCGTCGGCGAACGGCTTCTGAAAGCTGACCACCTTCTTCGTAACCCACGTAGCCTGGAGGCGAGCCGATGAGCCGGCTAGATGTGAATTTTTCCATGTACTCGGACATGTCGAGCTGGATCAGCGCTTCTGGATCGCCGAACATGAATTCGGCGAGGTTCTTCGCAAGAAACGTCTTTCCGACGCCCGTTGGTCCGAGGAAAATGAAGGAGCCGATCGGCCGCTTCGGATCCTTGAGGTCAGCGCGGGACCGGATGAGCGCTTTGCTGATCGCCTCGACCGCTTCGTTCTGGCCGATCACGTGCTCTTTGAGTTTTTCCTCCATCTTGAGGAGCTTCTCGGTCTCTTTTTCTTCCATCCGCTGGAGCGGCACGCCAGTCCATTTTGCGACCACCGACATCATGTCGTCTTCATTGACAATGACCTTGGTTTCCTGGTTATTTTGACGCCATTCTTCGATCAGAGTTTCGAGGGAGTCCTTGCGGGTTTTTTCCTCATCGCGCAGAGCAGCTGCTCGTTCGAAGTCCTGCTTCTGGATCGCCTCTTCCTTGTCGATTACGATTCCATCGATCTCGCCTTCGATCTCTTTGAACTCGGGCGGACGGGTCATCGCGCCGATCCGCGCTTTGGAGCCAGCTTCATCGAGAATATCGATCGCCTTGTCCGGAAGAAAACGGTCGGTCAAGTAGCGGGCCGAAAGTTTGACCGCACCGATGATCGCTTCCGGCGTGTACTCTGCCTTGTGGTGTTGCTCGTATTTGTGGCGGAGCCCTTGAAGAATCTTGATCGCGTCTTCAACGCTTGGTTCCTCGACTTTTACGCTCTGAAAGCGGCGAGCGAGCGCAGCGTCCTTTTCGATGTATTTGCGATATTCGTTCAGCGTGGTTGCGCCGACGCACTGCATTTCACCGCGGCTGAGGGCCGGTTTGATGATGTTGGACGCGTCCATCGCGCCTTCAGCTGAGCCCGCACCGACGATCGTGTGCAACTCATCGATGAAGAGAATCACGTTTTTGTTGCGGCGAATTTCGTCCATCACCGCTTTGATCCGCTCTTCAAACTGGCCGCGATATTTCGTGCCAGCGACCATCAACGCGAGGTCGAGCGTGATGACTTTTTTATCGCGAAGGAGTTCGGGAACAGCGCCGCTGATCACTTCCTGAGCGAGGCCTTCAACAATCGCGGTTTTACCAACTCCGGCTTCGCCGATCAGAACCGGATTGTTCTTCGTGCGGCGGCAAAGAATCTGGATCACGCGTTCGATTTCGTCCTCGCGGCCGATCACTGGATCGAGTTCGCCAGCCTGCGCCAATTCGGTCAGATCGCGTCCGAACGCTTTGAGCGCCGGAGTTTTCGATCCCGATTTGCTGCTGCCGCCCTCTTCCATTTCTTCGTCATCATCCGATGCGAAATTCGGGTCGAGTTCCTTGAGGATTTCGTTTCTCGTCCGCTCGATATCGACTTCCAGCGTCCGTAAAACGCGGGCAGCAACGCCTTCGCCTTCGCGAAGCAGACCAAGCAGGATGTGCTCAGTTCCAACGTAAGAATGATTGAGCGCCTTGGCTTCTTTGCCAGCAAGCGCGAGCACTTTCTTGACGCGCGGGGTGTAGGGAATGTTGCCGACCATTTTCTGGTCGCCACCGGATCCGACCTGCTTTTCGACTTCCATCCGGACAGTCTCAAGATCGAGGCCCATTTTTTGAAGGACGTTCACAGCGACGCCCTGGCCCAGTTTGATGAGTCCAAGGAGCAGGTGTTCAGTTCCTACGTAATTGTGATTAAAACGGTCCGCCTCTTTTCGCGCGAGGGCGAGGACCTGTTGAGCTCGGGGAGTGAAATTATTCATCGGGTAAAATCAGGATTGGCTTGGGGATTCGGTACTGTGACCGCCATTTCCGTCGGAGTCATCTATACGTGGTGCGGGAAGGGTTTTCAACTTACTGCGAAGGATTTCAGCTCTCATCATGTCGCGTTCTTCCGCTCCAAGCTTACGCCGAGCCTCCGTTTGAAGATGCGCGGGCTGGATTTCCATGAGCAGCACATCGATCAATTTCTGCTCCTCTTTCGGGAAGAATCCAAGGTCGATTCCGAGGCGCACCATCGAAAGCAGGTTCAGCGCTTCTTTCGAAGGCATGATGTGAGCGTGGCGAAGAACGGCATACGCGCGACCGATCTGATCCCGCAGAATCGCCTGCTTATCTTCGATCATCTTCTGCCGGGCATTCTGCTCGTGATTGATGATCTGGCGGATCACTTTTTCCAATCGCGCGATGATCGTCTGCTCGGTCTCGCCGAGAGTCGACTGGTTGGAAATCTGGAAAAGATTGGCGAGCGCCTCGGTTCCTTCTCCGTAAAGTCCGCGGACAGCGAGGCCGATTTTGTTCACCGCTTGGATCACTTGGTTGATCTGTTCACTCAAAACCAGCGCCGGCAGATGAAGCATGCAGCTTGCCCGAATTCCTGTGCCGAGATTCGTCGGGCAAGCCGTCAAGTAGCCCCAACGCTGGTCGTAAGCGTAGTCGAGTCCGGAATCCAGCTCTGAATCGATACCATCGACCAACTCGTGAGCTTTGGTCAATTGCAGGCCGGGGAGGATCGCCTGCATTCGCAAATGGTCCTCCTCGTTAATCATGATGCTCAGAGTCTGCGCTGCGTTCATCACCGCCGCGCTTCCAGTGCTCTTCGCCGCGTGTTCCCGGCTGATCAGATGTCGTTCGACCAGAACCTGTTTCTGGATCGCCGTCAGATCCTTCAGCTCCTCGGAAAACGCCTCCTGCATTTCCGGCAACGCCTCAATTCTGGGTCGGAGATCTGCCAGCAGCTGCCCACGCTCCGGCTTCTTTGCCCAACCCGGAAAAGCAGCGCCTTCGATGTTTCTCGCGAGCCTGACCCGGCTGGTCACGACGATATCGCCGTCAGGGCCTGCCTCGGCCATCCAGTCGGCAGGGCTTTTGAGCAATGTGGAAAAATTCATCGTGATGTTGGGCCAGAAAATCCGGCTGACCTCGGGTTAGACGGGATATTCAGCTTTCGCTTTCAGACGAGGCGACCTCGGCCTCAATCTGCCGAAGTTCATCGCGAATTCGGGCCGCCTCCTCATAATTTTCTTCCTCAATCGAACTCGCCAACTTCTCTTGAAGGGCCTCGATCCGATTTTCTTCCGTCGGCACCGGTTCTGGTTCCGGTTCCAACTCCTCAAGCGGCTCATCATCAGCACCAGCAGCTGCTGGAATCTCCGGGATCAAACCAGCCTCGAAACCATGCGGAGCTTTGCCCATGTGGCTAAGCCCCTTGTGCATCGCCTTCAACAGCCCCTCCAGCCCCGCGGTGAAAATATCGTAGCACTCGCTGCAACCCATCCGGCCGGTCTTCTTGAAATCGCCCTGCGAAAAACCGCACTTCGGGCAAATCAGCCCACGCGATGACTTCGGTTGAATCGTCTGCTCGCCGATTCCCTTGAGCAACTCGGCGAGGTTGAAACCCTTCGGATTGTTCACGCCTTTCTCCTCCGCGCAGGTTTGGCAGAGATTCACTTTCTTGACCTTGCCTTCAACCACCTCAGTCAGGAAGATTGATGCATTGTCTTCTTTGCAGGCGTCACACTCCATTTTTTAGTCCAAATCAGATAACCGGCGACAAACGTAAGCGGTCGCCAATCAGTTGTAAATCGGCGTTCCGGAATTTTTGGTCATTTTGCGAAACTCAGCCATAAAACGCCGCGACATCTCGCCCGGCTTTCCATCTCCGATCGCCCGCCCGTCGCAAGTCGCCACCGGCACAACCTCGGCCGCGGTTCCCGTCAGAAAAATCTCGTCCGCCGTGTAAACCTCGTAGCGCGTCTGATTTTCCTCGACCAAATCGATCCCGAGCTGAGCCGCGATCTTGAACATCACCCTTCGCGTGATCCCATTCAGAGCTCCTGCCGACAAAGGCGGCGTCGAAATCCGGCCTTTTTTCACGATGAAAATATTGTCGCCCGTGCACTCCGCAACGTTGCCCTCTTCATTCAGCATCAGCCCCTCCTCGCCGCCGGCATTGAGCGCCTCCAGCTTAGCCATCACGTTGTTTAAATAATTCAGCGATTTCACCAGCGGGCTAAGCGAAGCCGGGGTCGGACGCCTCGTCGAGCAAGTCACGAGCGTCAGCCCATTCTCGTATTTTTCCGGCGGATAAAGCTGAATCTTGTCCGCAATCACGATCACCGAAGCCTTCGGGCAATGCAGCGGATTCAGCCCCAGCGTCCCAGTCCCGCGCGTCACCACCAGCCGGACGTAGCCGTCGCGCAGCTCGTTCGCGCGAATCGTCGCCATCATCGCCTCGGTCACCTCTTCCCTCGTAAGTTGAATATCGAGTGCGATCGCCTTCGCCGAATCGAAAAGCCGGTCAATGTGCTCCTTGCACTCAAAGACCCGACCTTCATAAAACCGAATTCCCTCGAACACGCCGTCTCCGTAGAGCAAGCCGTGGTCGAAAACCGAGATTTTGGCATCCTGCTCGTCCAGCAGCTGCCCGTCGATGTGCACTTTGATTCCCATTTCCGTCGATATTTTTGAGGACGGAAGTGGTAGCACAGATCGGCGCAACGCCCATCGGAAAATATGAGTCGATAGCCGAATTAACCCTCTTCCCCGAAGCCGGCTCAGCGCTAATGGACCTGCCAGTGCCCGTGAACTGGGGTCGAAATTCTCCAACTCCTCAAGATTCGCTCCAGTCGCGCGGGATTTCGGGCGCAACGCCGCCGCGTTCACTCCGTAATCATCATTAGTTGTTGAATCCAGACCTGCCACGATCACAATCGCGTCCGCCTCCAGCAAACGCGACTTCGCCAACTGGCGCGTTGTCAGGGGGGGAAGATTTCGTTAACTCAACTTGATCCCGAGATAATCAGACGCGTTCCCATTCCGAACCTACCCACTTTCAGCGTCCGACAAGACTCGACTCCAACTCATTGCCAGCAGCTGCTGGGGCGCAACTGACCAGCAAAATCAGAAAACATGGTTCGATTCTAAAGTCTGATCTTCTTTTGTCTATCCGGCCAACGCACGAGCCATCGTGAGTCGATTCTGGAGGGCCGACCCTAACGGTAGTCCGACTTTGTGAAAAATTTCACAAATTCAGCTTGATGAAAAAAAGGTCGAAGCTTAAATGGGCGCCGATCCGCCGGATTAAAAATGCAGAACCTCGGTTTCAGCCTCGAAAGCGCCCCTTTGTCGTCCTTGCTGGCAGCGGTTACACCGTATGCGCAGAACCTCCCGTTTTCGGAGTGGATCACGAACTCGATTTTCGTTGCGGTCCTCGTGCTGGTTCTAGTTCTGGCATTCTCTCTTCGTGCGACCGCGAAAATGCGGCTCATCCCAAGCGGGATTCAGAACTTCGTCGAGTTCGTCGTCGAGTTTCTCTATGGACAGGTCGAGGGCATTGTCGGTAAAAA
Source organism: Verrucomicrobiales bacterium (assembly GCA_047620505.1). GTDB lineage: Bacteria > Verrucomicrobiota > Verrucomicrobiia > Verrucomicrobiales > DEV007 > JBLHKS01. The sequence continues at coordinate 6,305 of JBLHKS010000032.1, forward strand.
AGTCGCCCCGCGAGCGTTTCCGCTGCTGGCTACGATGTTCCTTTTTATTCTGGTCGCGAACTGGTCGGGTTTGATTCCTGGTGTCGGAACCGCTGGTTGGATGGTCGATAAAGAGGGCCATGTGCTTCCGACGTCAGCGCCGTTGACGCTCGATCATGGCGGCTCGCACGGTGAAGAAGGCGATCATGGTGATCATGGCGGTGCGCATGGCGAGGATGCCCCGCACCTGACCGCTCTGCTCAGGCCTGCTGCCGCTGACTTGAACATGACGCTTGGAATCGCGTTCTGCTCTTTTCTTCTCTGGATTCACCTGACGATTCGCGAGGGGGGAGTTCACTGGCTTCATTCCAGGCCTCACCTTGAGAAAAAACCTTGGCTGATTCGCGAACTCCTGATTATTGCAGGCGGCTGGATTGTCTTTCTCAAGCACACCTTCGAGCCAAAGGGAGTAAAGGGCGGCCTCTGGTGGGGATTGTTGCTGATTTTTATCCTTGTCGGGGTGATTGAGCTTGTTTCGATCGTGTTCCGTCCAATTTCCCTTTCTTTCCGTCTTTACGGAAACCTCTACGCAGGTGAGACCCTTTTGCATACAATGGGCACGCTGGGCGAGACGATGGGGTTAGGAAAGGTTGGATCATTTATCTCCAGCGTTCTCTTGCCGATTCCGTTCTATTTCATGGAGATACTGGTCGGCTTTTTGCAGGCGATGGTGTTTTCACTTCTGAGTGCAGTCTATATTTCGCTTTCAACTTCTCACGAAGAGCACTGACGAGCCTGCGGACGTAACACAATTTGCCGTCGCGACCATGCGAAGACAGTGGGCGACGGTGTGAGACAACAAAACTAACACAATAGGACAAAAATTATGATGATGGAACTTCTTGCTCAGGCCGGCGACGTAACAACTGTTGCTACGGAATACAAAGGCGGCTTTGCTCTTGCATTTGCGGGCGCTGGCGCTGGTATCGGAATTGGCATGATCGGTGCGAAAGCTGCGGAAGCAGTTGGCCGCAACCCGACTGCTTTCGGTAATATCCTTACGATTGCGATTATCGGCATGGCGCTTGCGGAGGCTATTGCGATTTACGCTCTGATTCTGGCATTCGCTGGATAAGTTAGTCAATTACTGGCGGCGCTGGACCATTTCCAGCGTCGCGGTCCTTCCTTTTAATTCTTAGATCTAATCTTCAGACCGATGCTTGCTTTCCTTGACGAAATTGCTGGAAAATTCGGATTCGAATGGGGGAAATTTATCGCTCAGATTTTGATCTTTCTGATCGTCTTTGCGGTTTTGAAATGGAAGGCATTCGGACCGGTTCAATCGATCCTCGCTCAGCGTCAAAAGCGGATCGAGGACGGGGAAAATAATCTCAAGAAGATTAAAGAGGATCTCGAAAACGCAGAAGCCAAGGCGCAGCAATTGATTGATCAGGCGAATGCTTCTGCCGAGCGCATGATCGAGGAGGCGCGCACGAGCGCCTCAGCCTTGAACGAAAAGAAGACGAAGGAGGCCACGGCTGAGGCGGCTACCATTCTTGCCAAGGCGCGCGAAGCCAGCCAGCTTGAGAAAGAGCAGGCGATAAGCGAGTTGAAGCGCGATTTCAGCCGCTTGGTTGTCGACACAACCTCGAAGGTGACCGGCAAGGTTCTCACTTCTGAAGACCAGAACAAGATCAACCAGGAAACTGCTGGTCAGATCGCTGTTTGAGATTTTTCGCCTGACTTCGACCGATGAAATCCTCCAAAGACGCAATCCGAACCGCCCGGCAGCTGCTGAAGCTGACGATGGTGGACGGCAAGCTCGATGGGGCGAAGGTCAGGGCGGTAATCAAGAAGATCAGCGAGTCAAAGCCGCGCGGGTTTCTCGGGGTGCTCAACGCCTACGGCAGCGCCGTCCGGATCGAACTGGCCAAGCGTCACGCCGTGATCGAAAGCGCGGTCAAACTCGAGAAAGCTACTCAGGAAAGCGTCACCTCCGATTTGAAATCCAAATACGGAAACGACCTCACTTTTGAATTCGCCATCAACGAGGAGTTGATTGGCGGTATGCGAGTTAAAGTTGGTAGCGATGTCTGGGATGGCAGCGTGAAAGCTCGACTCGCAAGACTGGCGGAAGCCTTTAGTTAAGACTCACATTCCAACGCAATGAGCAACCTACTGCAGGAAATCGAATCAGAGATCGCGGGACTTAAGACCTCCGTGACCAAGTCCAACGTCGGTATCGTCCGCGAAATCGGGGACGGGGTCGCCAAAATCGAGGGCTTGAGCGACGTCATGCTCAACGAGATGATTGAGTTTCCAGGCAACCTTTACGGCCTCGCCTTGAACCTCGAAGAAACCGAAGTCGGCTGCGTGCTGCTCGGTGACGGCACGGGCGTCAAGGAGGGCGACGAAGTTAAAACGACGGGCCGCCTTCTTCAGGTGCCGGTTGGCAAAGCGCTTCTTGGCCGAGTGACCGACGCGCTTGGTGCTCCGATCGACGGCAAGGGCGAAATTAAAGCCGAAACGAACTATCCCGTTGAGAAGATTGCCCCGGGCATCATTCCTCGTCAGTCCGTTTCCGTCCCGGTCCAGACCGGCATCATGGCGGTCGACGCGATGATCCCGATCGGTCGTGGTCAGCGTGAGTTGATCATTGGTGACCGCTCGACTGGCAAAACGACAGTTGCGGTCGATACGATTATTTCGCAGGCCAAACAGAATAAGGCAATTGAAGACGGGACGCTCAAGGGTCAGAAGCCAGTCTATTGTATTTACGTCGCCATCGGCCAGAAGCGTGCAAACGTTGCCCGGATCATCGCCACGCTCGAAGAAGCCGGCGCGATGCAATACACGATTATCGTTGCTGCTACCGCTTCTGACGCGGCCACCAATCAGTATCTCGCTCCATACGCTGGAGCTGCGATGGGCGAGTGGTTCATGGATCAAGGAATGGACGCGCTGATCGTTTTTGATGACCTTTCCAAGCACGCTGTCGCTTATCGCGAAGTGTCGCTCGTTCTTCGCCGCCCATCCGGTCGCGAGGCGTATCCCGGAGACGTTTTCTACCTGCACTCCCGTTTGCTCGAGCGTTCTGCCCGAATGAGTGAGAAGCGGGGCGGCGGTTCGCTCACAGCGCTGCCTATCATCGAAACTCAGGCTGGTGACGTCTCGGCTTACATTCCGACGAACGTGATTTCGATCACTGACGGCCAGATTTTCCTGGAGACGGACTTGTTCTACCAGGGTATTCGCCCGGCGATCTCGGTTGGTCTCTCTGTTAGTCGAGTTGGTTCGGCTGCGCAGACCAAGGCAATTAAAAAGGTGGCCGGCACGACCAAGCTCGATCTCGCTCAGTTTCGCGAGCTTCAGGCTTTCGCGCAGTTCGGGTCAGACCTCGACGAAGCGACGAAGAAGAAGATCGGGCGCGGTTCGAGGATTGTTGAACTCTTTAAGCAAGGGCAGTACGCGCCCTACTCGGTTGAGATGCAGGTCGTCTTGATCTGGGCAATGCAGAACGATTATTTCGACGACGTCGAAGTGCCTCGAATCAAGGAGTGTCAGGCTAAACTTGAGGAATACCTCGAGAGCCGGAAGGCCGACTTGCTGGCAATGATCAGCGAGAAAAAGGCGCTCAATGAGGACATTCTCAAAGGAATGAAAGAAGCCATCGAGGACTTTAAAAAGACTTGGAAATAATTTAGGCGATGCCTAGCACACGCGACATTCGCCGACGTATTAAGTCGGTCAAAAACACGGCCCAGATCACTAAAGCGATGCAGCTGGTGGCTGCGTCGAAGATGAAGAAGGCCCAGGATCAAGCCATGGCCGGTCGCGCGTATGCCGATTTGTTGAACAAGGTTCTGGTCAATCTCAAGGATCAGACTGAAGCCGACACTCACCCGCTCTTGAGTGAGCGAGAAGACGGTAGAGACTTGATTTTGTTGATTACGACGGACAAGGGCCTCTGCGGCGGACTCAACGCGAATCTACTTCGTAAAGTAACGGAATCAGCAGCTGCTGACGCGGCGATTGTTACGATCGGCTCGAAAGGCCGGCGTTCGATGGCTCGTTTGAAGAAAGACCTCCTCGCGGATTTCCACATTCACGACCCGGTTCCATTCGCTGAAACGAAGACGGTTTCGAAATTCATCATCGATACCTTTCTGGAAGGTGGTTACCGCTCGGTCAAAGTCGGGTTTACCAATTTCATCAACACAATCTCCCAGCAGCCGCTTTTCGAAACGCTTCTCCCGATCCGCCCGATCGATCTTGGCCGCGACAAAGACTATGTCGGCATGGGCAAGGAAGAAGAGGCAACTGCGCTTGCTGGCAAAGGCCCGGGTTCCTCTGGATACATTTTCGAACCGACGCCCGAGTCGGTTCTCGACACCGTCGTGCCGCTCTATGTGCATAACGAAGTCTATCAAATGACGCTCGAAAGCCGCGCGTCGGAGCATTCAGCGCGAATGGTCGCGATGAAGGGCGCTACCGACAACGCGGAAGACCTCATCAAAGATCTCAGTCTTGCTTACAACAAGCAACGGCAGGCGGCGATTACGTCCGAACTGCTTGAAATCACGACAGCGATGAAGGCGCTCGAGTGATCCGAATTATATAGTTTCAAGTTTTTAAGTCATGAGCAACAACGTAGGAAACATTGTTCAGGTCATCGGACCGGTCATCGACGCTGATTTCAGCGAAGCCGACCAGTTGCCGAAGATCTACAACGCCATTGAGGTCGAATACGAACTCTTCGGAGAGTCGACCAAGCTGACGTTCGAAGTCCAGTCCCACCTTGGTGATGGCTGGGTTCGCGCTGTGGCGATGTCCTCAACGGAAGGTCTGCAACGCGGCATGAAAGTGCTCGACACTGGCGACGCGATCACCGTTCCAGTCGGCGAAGCCGTTCTCGGTCGAATCTTCAACGTGACCGGCGATCCGGTTGACGAACGCGGCGAAGTCCGCGCCGCGAAGCGCTACCCGATTCACCGCCCCGCACCGCCGCTCACCGAGCAGGCGACTTCCACGACGATTCTCCCAACCGGGATCAAGGTCATCGACCTGATTTGCCCGTTCACCAAAGGCGGCAAAGTTGGCGCTTTCGGTGGTGCAGGTGTCGGCAAGACGGTTGTCATCATGGAGCTGATCAACAACATCGCCAAGGCACACGGCGGTTACTCGCTCTTTGCGGGAGTTGGCGAACGGACTCGTGAGGGCAACGATCTCTACCACGAAATGGCCGATGCTGGCGTTATCGATCTGGAAGATCTTTCCAATTCGAAAGTGGCCCTCGTTTACGGTCAGATGAACGAGCCTCCGGGCGCTCGTCTCCGTGTTGCGCTCTCGGCGCTCGCCATGGCTGAGTATTTCCGCGATGAGAAGAATCAGGACGTGCTCATGTTCGTGGACAACGTCTTCCGTTTCTCTCAGGCCGGTTCTGAGGTCTCCGCGCTTCTTGGCCGGACGCCGTCTGCAGTTGGTTACCAGCCGACGCTCGCCTCCGAAATGGCGGCGATGCAGGAGCGAATCACTTCGACGAACAAAGGTTCGATCACCTCGTTCCAGGCCGTTTACGTTCCTGCGGATGACTTGACCGACCCGGCTCCGGCCAACACGTTTGCTCACCTCGACTCCACCGTCGTGCTTGAGCGTTCGCTCGCAGAACTCGGGATTTACCCGGCGGTTGATCCGCTCGCCTCCACCTCAACCGCGCTCGCGCCGGATGTCGTCGGCGAAGAGCACTACCGAGTCGCTCGTGGCGTCCAGAACGTGCTTCAGCGCTACAAAGATTTGCAGGACATCATCGCGATTCTTGGCATGGACGAGCTCAACGACGAAGATAAGCTCAGCGTCACCCGCGCCCGGAAAGTCCAGAAGTTCCTCAGCCAGCCGTTCACGGTCGCAGAAGTCTTCACAGGCATTAAAGGCAACCTCGTTCCGATTGAAGAAACCGTCCGCGGCTTCGGCGAAATTATCGACGGCAAACACGACGATGTGCCCGAGGATGATTTTTACATGAAGGCTGGCATCGACTCGATCAGTCAGCCGACCGAACGCGTTTAATTTTTGTTTGTTCACCCCAGCAACTGCTGAATCTCCATGGCGTTGAAACTCCAGATCGTGACGCACGAAGGCCTGACCTTCTCCGACGAAGTCGACCTTGTCGTCGCGCCCGGAATCGAAGGCGAAATGGGCTTGCTCACTTCGCACGCTCCGTTGGTGACCACGCTTCAACCGGGTGAACTGCGCTACACACTTAACGGCGAGGAGCATTATCTGGCAGTTGGCGCGGGTGTCCTCGAAGTCACGGCGGACAGCGTCGCGGTTCTGACCGACGTCGCGCTTCGCGACAGTGAGATCGACGAAGCCGCTGTCGAGAAGGCGCTTGAAGAAGCGAAGCTCGCGCTCGATGAAAAAGTCACCGACGAAGAGATCGCCGCAGTCAATATTTCGATCCAGAAGTCGCTGGCGCAGCTTCACGTGAAGCGCCGCCGCAGGGGCATTTGAGTCAAGGTTGCAGACCGACGAGTTCTCTAGCGCTGTCGCCGAATCGATCGGTTCGGACGCCGAGTTTACGAATCAGGCTGAGATAAAGATTCGCCATTGCGGTGTTTCCATGAGCCGCAAGATTGCTGGCTGGGATCAAAAAATGCCAATGGCTCGGCTTCTACGGGCGGAATCGGATTGATCGCGACCTTCGTTTTTATCCGAATCAGTTTGATCAAACTCTCTAAGTAAGCCTCAACGAGATCGAGGTTTGCCGCCGTATTCCGGGATCTCCAAGCAGTTCCGCAAACGGGTCAGCTGGCTCCTCGTATGCCAAATGTAGAAAGGCCACCGGGACTTTCCATGATCGAGTGATCAAATCCGTTGGCGGAATCTGCTCGCGAGTTGGGGGCTGATATCGAAGCGCGATTGCTAAAAAAATCAGCCCGATCAAAGCAAGCGATCCATGGCTAATCCAAAGAGCGCTTTCTTCATTGGCGTTCAGCCTAGCAGAGCTTGAATCGGCGTTCCCCGATCAGTGATCGGAACGGGGCGGTCGCCGTCGTAGAGATTTTTCGTCGGATCGATCTGCAGAGCCGACAGAGCCGTGGCGAAGAAGTCGGGCACGCCGACGGGGTCTTCGACGATGTTCATCGCGAGTTCATCGCTGACGCCGTAAGCGCCGGTGTGCTTTAGGCCGCCTCCTGCGAGTACGACGGACATGCATTTTGAGTGATGCCCGCGACCGCCGCCAGAGTCGAATTGCGCAGGCCGACCGAACTCGGTGTTGATGATGATGAGCGTTTTATCGAGCATCGCGCGCTTTTCCAAATCGCGCATCAGGGCGGCGAGGGCGACGTCGAGCTCCTGAATCAAGAGGTGCTGGTTGAGCTGGCCGTCGTTGTGGGTGTCCCAGCCGGTTCCGTTACGGAAATTCATGTTGTGTGAGACCTCGACAAAGCGGACGCCGGATTCGCAGAGCCGCCGAGCAAGAAGACAGCGCTGACCGAATTCCGTGCCGTAGCCGTTGCGCAGATCGGCGGATTCGGTCGTGAGATCGAAGGTTTTCATGAACTCCGGCCCGCTGAGTTTGAGGCTCTCGGCGATGGCGGTGTCATAGCTCTTAAAAAGCTTGTCGTCGCCGAATCGCTCAGCACCGGCATCGCGAACGACACCCAGCAGCTGCTCACGACGACTCTGGCGTTCGGCGGTGACGAAACTGGGTCGAGCGAGTCCGCTTGGGCCGGCTTCGATGTCGGTCAGGTAAACGTAACCGGCTTTCTGACCGAGAAATCCGGGGCCGCGCGTGAGGTTCGGGTAGCCGATCAAAACGTAGGCCGGGACGCCCTCGGCGGCGGCACCGCGCTCGCTGGCGATGATCGATCCTAACGACGGATATTGGACGGTTCCGCTGACGGGTCGGCCGGTGTGCATCTGGTTGGTCGCGGCGGCGTGTTCGTCGATCGTCCCGTGGTTGATCGTTCGCAGGACGGTGACCTGCTCCATCATTTTCGCGGTGTGTCCGAGGTGCTCGCAAAGCTGGACTCCTGGGACCGCGGTGTCGATCGACGGATAGTACGAGCCAGGTTTTTTGTCCTTGGCCTTGGCATCGCCGACTGCTTTTGGATCGAAGGTGTCGATCTGGGCCATGCCGCCGCCGAGCCAGATCATGATGCAGTGCTCGGCCTTGCCTGCGAGGTGAGCCGTGGATCCGGATTCGTTGGCGAATGCCGGAGCGGCGAGAGCGCCGGCGGCGGAGGTGTGGAGAAAATTGCGGCGGTTCATGACTTGGCTTTGGTGATGATCGGACGTCTGAAATTGAAATTAGGCCGGTTTTCGCGTTCGGACAACTCTTCTGCGGCCATCGCACGATCGAATCTTCCATTGCATTTTCGATACCGCCAATTATGCTTTTTCCCCGGAAACGAGGAGTTTTTTGAGATCCTCACCCGATCATGTCAGGAAAGAAAGGTCCCTGAGGACCGTTGTAGGTTGCAAGCGCATCGCGTTCGGTTCAAACCGGCGGCGAGGCGGCAAATGAACCAAACCAAATATCCAACCCCAATTTTTACCATTTCAAGCTTATGATGCCAGGACCAATGCAAGTCGTTATCATCCTCTTGGTGATCATTCTGCTCTTCGGAGCCAAAAAACTGCCGACTCTAGCGCGCAGCCTTGGCGAAAGCATGAATGAGTTCAAGAAGGCGAAAAAGGACCTCGAAAAACAGGATCAAATCGATGAGGCGGAAGCCAAAGCGGCTGAAGCAGCTGCGGCAGCCGCAGCGAAGGATGCGACCAAAGAAACTGAGTCTGCCGCTTGAGGTTGATTTGGCTTTCGATGTGAAATTTCACTCTCCGTAAAACCCAAAATCTAGACCAATGCTAAGTATGTTCAGTATGCCAGGCGGTGCCGAGATGATGATCATCGCGGTTGCCGTGCTCTTGCTTTTCGGCGCGAAGAAGCTTCCACAGCTTGCGCGCGGAATGGGCAAAGCGATGGGTGAATTCAAGAGCGCTAAGCGGGAATTCGACGATGAAATCCGGCGCGCGGAGTACACCGTCGAGAAGGAAAAACGCGAGTTGTTGGATGATGAAAAAAGTTCCGACAAGAAGTTGGAATCGGAGGAATCCAAGGCGTGAGCGTTTTTCGAGTTTCACCTTTGTTGGCCGCACTCTTTTTGAGTCCGGCCATTTTTTTTGGCCTCCACGCGCAGGAGCCGGACCCAGCAGCTGCTGAAGATTCGGGCGACATCCGATTTGTCGCCTGGAACCTGAAGAATTGGCTCCGCCAGGATCGCAAATCCGGTGGCGAGTGGGTGAGAGACGTCCCCAAAGCGGAGGAGGAAAAAACGGCGGTGATTGGAATGCTGGCGCGGTTGCGACCCCAGATTCTTGGGGTTTGCGAGATCGGAAATATGAAAGATATCGCGGATTTCAGGGCGCGGCTCAAAAACGTCGGTCTGGAATATCCGCATTTGGAGTGGGTGGAGTCTGCGGATCCCGTTCGCCATCTCGCCCTTCTCAGCCAATTCCCGATTGAATCGACCAATTCGGTATCGGACCTGACCTACATGATGGAATCGAATCCAGAGTCCGGCCAAGGCCAGATGGAGGTGCCGGTTTGGCGCGGAATTCTAGACGCGACGGTTCAAGTGAACGAAAACTATCAACTCCGGCTCATCGGTGCCCACTTGAAGAGCAAGCGAGAGGTTCCGGAAGGAGACCAAGCGTTGATGCGCCGCAATGAGGCTCAACTTTTTCGCAAGCACATTGACTCCATTTACGAAGGGGATCCGGACGTGAATTTAATGGTCTACGGCGATTTTAACGACACTCGGAACGAGCCGCCAATCAAAGCGATCCAGGGAAAATTCGGCACCGACGAGTATCTCCGCTCGCTGCTGCTGGAGGACCGAAATGGCTATCGATGGACTCATCACTGGGAGTTTGCCGATATTTATTCGCGGATCGATTTTATCTTCGTCAGCAAAGGCCTGACTCGCGAAGTGAACCGCGATCGGAGCTTCATTTACCATCGCGATGACTGGGACGTGGCCAGCGATCACCGGATGCTCGTCGCCGCGATCAGTCCGGTTGATGTGGAAGACGACTGAGCCTGGTTGGCCGTTCGGGCTCAGAGATATTTCGCCAGCCCGTCTTTGGCGTGGCTGACTCGCGTATCGCAGGACAGGGACGCCAGCAGCTGCTGGGTCAGCGCGAGTTTCTGATCGAGAAACAAATCATCGTGAGCAGGATCGTGATGCGGAATGAACCATTCTTTGACTCCGCAGCGGCTAACGAGAATGCAGGCGTTGGAGACTGAGGAATGACCCCAGCCGACTTTATTTGGATACTCGTTTTGCGGATATTGCGCTTCGTGAATCAGCACGTCGGCCCCTTTGATGAATTCGATCACCTTGTGGTGAGTCGCGAGCAGGTCCTCAAAATATTCCGGCTGATCAGGCGGTCCGAGATAGCCCTGAATGAATTCGTTGTCCGGGATGAACACGGTGGTTCGGCCTTGGTAGGCGATTTTGTAGCCGATCGTGGCTCCAGGGTGATTGACGTACTCGCGCGAAATCGTCATGCCAGCGACTTCGATCGGATTATCATCTAGATAGACGAAATCCACCTGAGCGCGGAAATCTTCCCACTGAACCGGGAAATAATCGCGACCGAATTGACCTCGAAAGACCGATTCGAGGTTTTCGCCGAATCCTTTGTCTCCGTAAATCGTGATCTTGGCGTTTGGAAAATAGATCGGGGCGAAAAAGGGAAAACCCTGGATGTGATCCCAGTGCGTGTGGGTCATGAAAAGGTGAATCGGGCGATTCGCGCCTTCGCCGGCGAGTTTCCCGCCCAATTCGCGAATGCCGCTGCCGGCGTCAAAAATGACGACGTCGTTCTCGGGGCCCAGATCGAATTGCATGCAGGTCGTGTTGCCGCCGTAGTCGCAGTGGGCCGGTCCGGAAACCGGGATCGAGCCGCGAGTTCCGAGAAATCGGATCACGCCGCGGCTGGAATCGAGAACCGGCTCAAATCGCGGAGCGGCAGCAGCTGCTGATTCCGGCGCTTTCTCCAGCGGCGGCGGGGAGCCAAAGAACCGATTGACCGAGCCGATCAGCGCCTCTCGGCTCGCGGGTTTTTCGAGGTAGTCGAAAACGCCGAGTTCTTCGCCAATCCGGCGCTCGGTGGTGAAATCTTTCGTCGTGCTTAGAATCACGCCGGTTTGATCTCCGTCCGGCATCGCCCGAAGTTGCCTCAAAACATCCATGCCGTGCATTTTCGGTAGGAGAAGATCGAGCAGCACAAGGTGAGGTCGAAACTCCGCGATTTTGGCCAGGCCGGCCTCGCCATCTTCGGCAACTTCCACCTGAAACCCTTCGGATCTTAGGATTGTGGCCAGGGTGTGTGAAATGGCGCGAACGTCTTCGACGACCAAGACGCGTTTGGGTTCAGATTCCGGATGCATTCAATTGTTCGGTTTGCGCTGAATCGGCGGGGTGCACCTCCCAAGTTGAGCGCACGACAGAGATTTGGCAAATCGGCATCGTCAGCGAACAAGATTCTCTTGCGGAGGAGACGCGGCCCGCCATGATGGCGAAATCATGATTCGAACCATCGTGTTGTACGGCGACCCGGTTTTGCGGGAAAGAGGAGCGAAAATCAGCGAAGTGACGGACGAGATCCGGACGCTGGCTGATGATATGATCGAAACGATGGTCGACGCGGAAGGTGTCGGCCTTGCGGCTCAACAAATTGGGAAGGCGCTGCAGATCGCAGTCGTGGACGTTTCGCATGCCGAAGAGCCAGCGACCTACATCCGAGTCAACGGAGAGGATCAGCAGCTGCTGGACCTGATGCCGTTGATTTTCATGAATCCGACGATCGAGCGCGACGGCAAACGGATTGCCGATCAAGAGGGCTGCCTCTCGTTTCCTGAAATTCGGGCCCCAATCACTCGGCCAGGGGCGATCAAAGCCAAATTAACGCGACTCGACGGTGAGGAAATCGAACTGGAAACCGACGGCCTTCTGGCGCGCGCGATTCAGCACGAAACCGACCACTTGAACGGGATTCTTTTCATCGATCGGATGAGCGCCGCCAAAAAGGTCTCGCTGCGCAGGACGTTGAAAGAGATGAGGAAAGAGGGCGAAGCTGAAGCGCGAAATCGAGGCTGAACGGGGGATTCGCCGCTTTATTTTCGATCTTCGGGATTTGAGGCTTGTATTTACATCGTATTTGCGATAATCGAGCTTGCGTATGCAAACGAAGAACCCGGAAACCACCCCGGCACCAAGCAAGCATCGAGCCGTTGCTCTGCTGACAATCTTGTCGCTGGTTTCGATGCTAACGGTCTTTGTTCTGGCTCTTCATTCGCTCTCACGAACCGAGTTAGCGTCGAGCTCTCACTACTCAAATGGGATTGAAGCTGATATTTTGTCGAACACGGCGATTAACCTCGTAATTCATCAGCTGCGCTCGGCTACGGAAGGGCGGGACGGCTCCGCGGAGAATCTGGTTTGGGCTTCGCAACCTGGAATGGTTCGGACCTGGGACTCACGCGGATCATTTCATCGCGCTTTTAAGCTGTATTCGGATGATGAGCTGGTCGCCCGGGACGCGATTGCGGCGGCGGCGGATCAGGATGATCTTTCGAATTGGTCGGACAAGAAAAACCGAGCGATCTGGGTTGATTTGAACGATCCGGTCAGGCGGGGAACGACCACTCACTATCCGATCGTCGATCCGCGCGCGAAGATGGAGGGCGAGGGCCAGACCGTCGAAGGTTTCGACTATGACTTGGGCTCGATCAGCCGCGGTCCTCTGGACAATGAACTACCGATGCCGGTGAAATGGATCTACACCCTGGCCGATGGATCCTTGGGGACGCTGAATTCCCAGAACGATTTTGTGCCGCTGGCAGATGGAACAAAAATGCCGACGAAGGACAATCGAATCGTCGGCCGAATTGCTTTCTGGGCGGATGACGAGAGTTCAAAAATCAACATCAACACGGCCTCAGAGCCTACTTTCTGGGACACACCGCGAGTGGCCGCCCATCAGGAGCGGAATTTCGGGAAATTTCAGCCAGGTGCTCAGGAATATCAGAGATATCCGGGTCATCCGGCGACCACGGCGCTGAGCTCGGTCCTGGCTCCCAATCGGAACCTGAGGTGGACGGATAAGGAAGTCCTCTACGATGCAGTTCCGCGGATCGCGCCGGGCGGATCAAAAGGAGGAAGTGTCGGCGTGGCGTTTTTGAAATTTCACAAATCCGCGAAGGAAGTCGTCATCGATCGCGACCGGCTTTACGCAAATGTGGACGAATTTCTCTTTCGGCCGGACCGGACGCTGAACCGCTTTCCCATGAATATCCTCAGCCGGCCTGAGCCGGGTGTTTCTGCGCAAGCCAACCTGCTTTCGCGGACTCGGTTTTTCCTCACGGCGCATAGCCGCTCTCCGGAAGTCAACGCGTTCAACCTGCCCCGAGTCAGCATCTGGCCGACGCACCTTGAGCGCACTCATCCCGAAACTGGCGAGCCGCTGCGCTCTGCTTTTGACGAAGCGATCCGCTTTTGCGCGACCTTGGGCGAACTCAGGGACTCACCCGAAAGCAACGACCTCAATCGCTTCCACTTTCACTTTCAGCGGGAGGACAGCGACAGCCCGACGCACGATTGGGAGAGAATTCGGCGAAATCGTGAAGTTTACGACTATCTCGCGGAATTGCTGAGGCGCAAAGTGCCCGGATACGGTCGTAGTTTTAGAGATAAATACGGCGAAGACACCGAGCAGCTGCTGACTCAGATTTTTGACTACATCCGGTCGACCAATCTTTACGACGACAATCTGGATCGGCTCTATTACACCGCTAAAGAATGGCGCAACGGCGAAGTGGCCCAGTTCACGGACGGGCGAAAACAGACCGAGGTAAAGAAGGGGAGCAAGACGATTGAGGTGGATAGCGCAATCAATATTTGGCCAGGTCACGGTCAGGTCGCGCCGATTCAGATCAGCGAGAACAACACCATGGGATTCGGACGATTTTACACGGTGTCCGAAGCGGGTTTTGTGTTTATCTGCAACGCGGATGCCGGGGACAAAGAGCCGTATAATGATGAAGACAAGCTGACCGGCGGCTACATGAATTCCAACAATCCGCAATACAACTTTTCGATCGAGGAGGCGCTGGAAAAGGGCGAGAAGTCGCTTCAGGCGATGTTTTTGATGGACCTGTTTTCGCCTTCGCTTGGCTGGACGCAGCTGCGAGACGATTTCACGATTGAGGTCGACTTCGAAAGCAATTTTTCCCTCGCCGGTGAGTCGTTGGAATTGGGCGTCGACGGTGACGTTTATCAGAGTTACTGGAGCGCGATGGGCGATGGCGCGAGCTGCGCCCGTTGGGGAGGAAACATCGGATTCTGGAGCATGCTGCGTGACAGGAGATCTCCTGAAAGGACGCCGATACCGATCGACAGGGGCTACGTAGGCGAAGATGGAAGCAAGATTCGGGCATATCCGTTCATCAGCGTTCCTGTCACTGTCGACGGAACCGGAGATACGATTGAATTCAGCGGAGGTAAGCTCGTGATCTCGATCTTTTCTGGCCACGAGCGAGACGAGGATCCGGATTCACGTCCGCTTCTTGTTCAGAAGATCCACCTCGACTTTCCCCAAGCGACTATCCCGATGCCGCAGCTCGTCGACTACCGCTACAACGGAAGTAGCACGGGCAAAGACTGGGACAGGAACAATGTGAATTCATGGGACGAGAACGAAGAAATCAAACGCACGTCGTACCTGACCAGTGTGATTGACCCTTCTGTTTGGTGGGCGCTTCCAGCCTACGGCCCGGGAGGAGGAACTGCAGTTTTGGAAAACCGACGGGGTGCCCCGAGCCGCAATTCGGCTTCGCGAAATCTTCGCGGCGTGAACTGGCACAGAGACAGGCGTGGTCGGCAGATTTATCTTGAGACCGGTGAGCCGAAGCACAGCATCGGAGAGTCCTACGCTGGCCGACTCTCCAGAATGGGCTCGCCGACTTGGACTTTCGTTCCCGGGCGGCAGAATGGACGAGGCAAAAAACCTGGCTACGACGTGGTTCGAACGTTGGTTCCGGCTCACGGCGACTACCGGCTCATCGCAGCCCAGCACGAAGTTTACGAAGACGAGTTCACGCCGAATCGGCACTATCACAGCCAGCGTTATCTCGCACACAGCTTTAGCGGTCGATTCACCAACGTCGGCGGCGTTCACGGATACGATCTTGGTCGAGGCATCGTCCAGAAGGCAAAATACAACACTAGCAGGTGGCCGGACGTTCCAGCGACCGACGTAAACTACAACCCTCGCGACCGTCGGCGGGAATATGCGGATCATCCGAACCAGCACGGTGATTTCGACAACGGGATGGGCATGGTGATTGACGGTGCTTACATAAACAAGCCGGACGAAGGCAATACGCGGGTCAATAATCGTAAATCGACCAATCAAATTCCAAAAGGAGCCCTGACCGGCACATTCACGTGGGGCGACCAGCACCACTTTACCGGCGACGGAAGCACTTCAGATGTCGAAGGCGGAAAAGGAACTCCCTACTACAGCGGAGAGACCCAACAAGAGGCATCAACCGCCGCCTTTTTCTCGCCAAACCGGCAAATCCCATCACCGGGGATGTTTGGTTCGCTGCCCACTGGGGTGAAGCGGGGGCTACCATGGCAAACCCTGCTTTTCCGGCCTCAGGAAAAGCATCCCGGTGCTGACAGCCCGCCGGATCACCTTCTGCTCGATCTGTTCTGGATGCCGGTCGTAGAACCCTACTCGATCAGCGAGCCGTTCTCGACAGCCGGAAAGGTGAACTTGAATTATCAGATGCAGCCGTTCACCTACATCGAACGTTCAACCGCTTTGCGCGCTACCTTGAAATCAGAGCGACTGTTGATCGTCCCGACCGAAAAGGCCGCTCAGTATAAGAATCCGAATGGTGCCAAAAACATGGGCAATGTGCGATTTCCAATCGATCCCGACGCCACGCTGGAACAATTCGAGGAACGGTTCGAAAAGAATGAATTATTCAAGACCGCTTCCGAAATTTGTGACGTCCATCTCGTCCCCAAGCGAGAGGAGCGGAGCCTCGACGCGCGTCGGAATGCATTCAAACTTGAAGATATGGTCAGCGGCGAATTCTGGGAACGCAACGCGCTGACCGGCGACAATTCCCGAGAACGGCCTTACACGAATCTTTATCCAAGGCTCACGACGCAGTCGAACACCTTCCGAATTCACTACCGCGTCGAGGCCGTTCGGCAGGACTCGATGTCGCCAAAATATCCGGGCAAACTCCGGTCCGAGGAAGAATACGGCACCTTCGATCCAGATGTTGACACCGCGATCGCCGAATCTCGCGGTTCGACCCTGATTGAGCGCCGGATTGACCCGAACCATCCGCTTGTGCCCGACTACGCGACGAAACCCAATTCCACGCCGCAGTTGGACGAGTTCTTCAGTTTCCGGATCATCAGCAAGCGTCGTTTCTCGCCTTGAATTCCAGCAGCTGCTGGTGAGGAATCCGTCGATTTCTGAGCGAAGGATAAATTTCGGCAGCGAAGCCGAAAATTTTCGGTAGAATCTTCTAAGCTCCGCCGCCGCCCATGCGTTCTGTCTCCGAAGAAAAAACCATGTCGATGCCGGCGATCAGATTGGTGTTGGAGGACACCCCAAATATTGCACTCCAAACTCAGGAGTCCCGCGAAGCCGCGGATGACGCGCTTCGCAGTGCGATGGCTCGCTTTGAACGGCCGCTCATCGGCTACGCTCAGGGGCTGCTCGGCGAATGGGAAATGGCCCGCGACGTCGTCCAGGACACGTTCGTAAAACTCCACCGCGCGCTGAAAACTCAGGAGCCCGAAAGTCTCAAAGCATGGCTCTTCACGGTCTGCCGAAACCGCGCGCTCGATATTCTCCGCCGCGCAAAACGGATGACTTCGACTGACACCGAGATCCTCGAAGCGATCACCGATGATGCTCAGCCGAATCCGGCAAAATTGGCCGAACGGAAGGATTCCCACGACCGCGTGATGAAGTTTGTCGGTCGCCTGACCGAAAATCAGCAGGAAGTCATCCGACTAAAATTTCAAGCCGATCTCAGCTACAAGGAAATCAGCGAAGTGACCGGCCTGAGCTCCGGAAACGTCGGCTACCTTCTCCACCACGCTCTCAAACGTTTGCGCGAATTGATGCAGGACCCCGCCACTGCCTGATCAACGAACCTCCGAAAATTTTCTCATGAAAACGAATTTGAATCCCAATGATCCTCGCCTCACGGCCTGGACGCTCGACGAAATGAGCGATCCCGAACGGAAAACGTTCGAGACCGATCTCGAGCAGACTCCGAACAGCGAGCAGTTGCTGGACGAGGTCGCCGACACCGCAGCTGAAGTTCGAGAAATGTTCCGGATGGAGGAAATCCGGACCGGCGAGATCGAAATTCCGGCTCTGAGCGCGACTCCAAAAAATATCATTCGCGCCGAATTCTGGACGACTCGGGCTGCGGCGATCACCGCAGCAGCTGCTGGGTTGGTCGCGGCGATCGGCGTATTTGTGCTGATCAATTCGCTCGATCTGGGCTCGGGGAACGAGCGGCTCCAAGCAAAATTGGCGGAGTACGAGGCCACCGAAGGCGACGAAAATGTGAAGCCGGAATTTCGGATCACGATTCTGCACGAGCACGCGCCGCAAACCATCATGGCTCAGCAGTTGCCGGAGTTGCCCCAGATCGAGCCGCTTCAGCCTGCCCCATTTCAACTCACAGCGCCAGATCACGAGCATTCCGATCCTCAGCCAGTGGTCGTTCCGACAGCCGAGGTTGCTGGGTTTGCCGAGGTGAAATCGCGGCCAGAATCAAAATTCTCCCTCGCGATCGGTGATTCGAGCTATTCGCAAATCGAACAGGCGCTGACGGCCGGTCGTTTCCCGGATCAAGCGGCCGTGCGGGTCGAGGAACTCGTTAACCATTTCGCTTACGACTACACCGAGCCCGAAAATTCTGACAACGGAGTCTCCGTTGACATGGAAGTCGCCGAATGCCCCTGGAATCCGCTTAACCGGTTGGTTCGAATCGGAATGCACGGCGCGGTGCTCGCTCGAGCCCCTTCGGACGCACCGGTTCAGGTCAATTTCAATCCGTTCAAAGTCCGCTACTATCGGCTGATCGGCTACACCGGCGGAAATCCGGAATCCGGCTCAACGGACGACGTGAATCGGCCAACCGGTCGGCAAACGATCACGGCGCTTTACGAAATCGAGCCGATCATTTCGAAACCGGCGACGAACGTTGCCAAGCCAAATCCTGAACCCGGGAACGGCCTCCTCGCGGGCTCGCAGAAGGGTGAAGCGTTTCCGTTTCCCCAGCAGCTGCTGACTCTGGAACTCGGTTCTGAGCGCGCTCAGATCAAATTGATCGATGAAGGCAAAAGCTGGCTCGAAACCAGTGATGATTTCCGCTTCGCAGCTTCGGTGGCCGCCTTCGGGATGTGGCTCTCGGGCGAGGAATCGCAGGCTCGTCTGAATCCGTCGAAGATCGCAAAAATCGCCGAGCAAAGCTTAGGCGACGATGCGAATCAGGCCGACGAACGCCGCGAATTTGTCAAACTGGCGAAACGCGCCGTTGAACTCAATCGCTGAGCCGATCGGCTTCGATTAAAACGGCGATTCCTCACCGGAGTCGTCGTAGTCCCCTCGCGGTTCGCTCAAATGAGATGGAGGGCCGTCTTGAACCGGCGGGGTTCCATGAGCTCCGCCTCCTTGGCCACCTCCGCCGCCGCCACCTCCCTGAGGTTGACCACCGCCACCACCGCCGCTTTTTTCGACGCGCCAGGCGTTGAGATTCACGTAGTAGCGGCCGTTGTATTCGTTTCCGCGGATGTCGAAGGAGACTTTCACGACATCGCCGACACCATGTCCGTCCGTCAGCGCAGTTTTATCCTTCACGCATTCAAACTTGAGCATCTGCGGAAATTTTCCGTCCTCGACCTCGACGACGAATTCTCGCTTTGAAAAGCCGCTGTTAAAAGTCTGGATGTCATCGATTTGATGAATCTTGCCGTCGATTTCGAATCCTTTAGCCATGTTTTTAGTGTTCCGTTAAGGCCCTATCATTCGAACAAGATAGGCCGGGCGCAAGGAAAAATCTCAGAGCCGCCAAGCACCCTTTTTTGCCTTCCTGGCCATGCGCTCAAGGTCTTCAAGATCGGCCTCGAACCCACGCTCTGATCGCCCATCCGGCGTCGACGCGCCGCCCGTGTGAATTCGCGCCAAACCTTCACGAACCAACAGCTCGCAGAGGAAAATTTTCTCGCTCCGCGCATCCGGATCATCGATTTCGACAAATCCGTGAAAACGTTCGCCGCCGTAGACGCGTTCCCAATCCGTGTAGACCTTGAAAGAGCCGTCGCGGAGCAACGCGGCGACAAAACCTTTGGCTTTTTGGCCGAGCTGAATGGTTTGCTCAACGCTCAAGCCGCCAAAATCCTTGGCCTGATCTTTGACCCGATTTCGCTGGTCTTCGTGGCGGTCGCTGTAGTATTTTTCGGCGCAATCGGCAAAGTAGAGCCGGAGTTCGAACTCGCGTTCGCCGTGTCGAACAAAGAAGCTGTCTCCGTCGTTGTTGCGATGATCGACCATTCGGCAACCCAGCAGCTGCTCGTAGCCGTTGACAGACTTGGCGCTAGTGGAGGGGCTCGGCGCGCCGCTTTTTGGCTTAGATTTTTCCCCACCGGAATCCCCGCTCTCATTTTCGAGGTCGGTGAAATGATTGAAGATGGCGATGAAAGCGATCAGTGAGATGAAGATGGCGATGAAAGCGATCAGTGAGAAACCCAGCGCGCTGGCGACCTTTTTTTGCATGACCGAACGGAGCGCGTTCAGGCCAGCTTCGCAAGCCCGTCGCATCCGCTTGACATCGGCTCGCTCGGGTACCTTTTCTCCGCCGTCATGGCCCGTATCAACGACAATTATCTCAAGCTCAAAGCCGGTTATCTTTTTCCGGAAATCGCCCGTCGCGTCAACGCCTTCGTCGACGCCAATCCGGAGGCTGCGAAACGCCTGATTAAATGCGGGATCGGCGATGTGACCGAGCCGCTTCCCGATGCCTGCCGCCAAGCGATGCACGACGCTGTCGACGAACAGGGAAATCGCGAAACCTTCAAAGGCTACGGACCAGAGCAGGGCTACGCGTTTTTGCGCGAGGCGATCGCCGACAACGCCTACGCCGGCCTCGATGTCAGTGCCGATGAGATTTTCGTGTCCGATGGCTCGAAATGCGACAGCGGAAACATTCTCGACATTTTTGGTCCCGGAAACAAAATCGCGATCACGGACCCGGTTTACCCGGTTTACGTCGATACGAACGTGATGGCTGGCAACACCGGCGACGGCGACGAGTCCGGCGCTTACGAGGGCCTGGTCTACATGCCGTGTAACGCGGAAAACAATTTCGTCCCTGCGATTCCGGAGGAAAAAGTCGATCTTATCTATCTTTGTTACCCGAATAATCCGACCGGCGCGACCGCGACTCGCGAGCAGCTCAAGGCTTGGGTCGACTACGCGAACGCGAACGGCTCGATCATTCTTTATGATGCCGCCTACGAGGCGTTCGTCACCGATTCCGACGTCCCGCGCTCGATTTTTGAGATCGAAGGTGCCAGCAGCTGCTCGATCGAGTTTCGCAGTTTTTCGAAAAACGGCGGCTTCACCGGAACGCGTTGCGCTTACACCGTGATTCCGAAAGAACTAACCGGAACCACGGCTGATGGCTCAAAGCAGTCGATCCATTCGCTTTGGTCACGGCGGCACAGCACGAAATTCAACGGCGCGAGCTACATCATTCAAAAAGGTGCCGCTGCGGTGTTTTCCGAAGAAGGAAAGAAGCAGGTCAGCGCTTTGATCGAGCATTACATGGGCAACGCCGCGATTCTGCGCGACGCGGCTCTAGAAGTTGGCCTGGAAGTTTTCGGCGGTGTCAACGCGCCCTACATCTGGGTGAAATGCCCGGAAGGAACCGATAGCTGGGGCATGTTCGATCGCATGTTGAACGTCGTGAACGTCGTCGTCACGCCAGGAGCTGGATTCGGCGCTGCGGGCGAGGGGTTTTTCCGGATTTCGGCTTTCAACTCGCGCTCAAACGCCGAGGAAGTCTGCCGCCGAATCAAAGAGGATATCAAACTTTGATTCGAAGCTGGACGGGCTCCAGCTAACCCGAAAATTGATCGAACGAGCAGCGCTGCCGGCGCTGAGCTGCAGATTTGTGTCGTTTGTGCTTGCCTCAATTGTCTGATTCCCACCAAGCTCGGGCTCAGTCTAACGCAAAACACACGCACCCATGTTTGATTCCCCTATTTTTGACGTCGCGATCGGCCTCGGGCTGATTTTTCTCATCCTGAGCTTAATCGTTACCTCGATTACTCAAGTCATCAGCGAGGCGCTCTCGATCAAATCCGCCCAGCTCAAGAAATCGATTGCCAACCTGCTCGGCGAGACCCTCGCTTCGGTAAAAAAGGGCGAAACTCCGAAGTTGGTCACAGAATTCTACGACTCCCCTTTTGTCTCCCATTTCCGGAAGCCAGGCGCCAAAGGCAAGAGCGCCGAACCTGCGAAAATTGATTCCGGCAGTTTTATCCCGGCGCTGGAGCATGCGATCGAGAAGAAGTTCAAGATCGATAATTTACCTCAGCTGCTCGACCTCGCGGTGAAGGTGAAATCGAAGACCTCGGACGCAGCTGAGGCCGTCAAAAAGATCGAAGAAACCCGGCAGATCAAGCCTTCCTCGCAACCGATATCGGCATAACGCTGACCTCTTACTATCAGCGCGCGCAACGCGAAGTGGAAAGCGGAATCACCGAGGCAAAGAGCGCGACCGTCCGTTTCGAGCAACACATCGAAGACTGGTACAACTCGGCGACCGACAAAGCCCGGTCTTGGTATCGGACGCACATGCGTAAAATCAGTTTCGCCGTGGCTGCGATCGTTGTTCTGCTTTTCAACGCGGACACGCTTCGCATCGCGAGCTCAATCTGGAACAGCGACGACAAAGCCGCAATCATCTCCGCAATGGCGGA
Source organism: Verrucomicrobiales bacterium (assembly GCA_047620505.1). GTDB lineage: Bacteria > Verrucomicrobiota > Verrucomicrobiia > Verrucomicrobiales > DEV007 > JBLHKS01. The sequence goes on from JBLHKS010000032.1 coordinate 28,390, forward strand.
CAATTACGCGGAATCCACCACCATCAGCGCTCCGCCTGCATCTGGGGATCCGACCAACAGCGGGGCCAACGAGCCTGCCGCCGACGAAGCCGATCAATCCACCGTCGATCAATTGGAGGGGCAGCTCGAAACTTTCAACGCAGTGATCGAAGAGGGCGACCTACCAATCGGCTGGCACATCGAATCGGCTGAGGCGTTTTTCTTTAAAGGTCAGATGACTTTCGAAAACCTCCGTTGGCGCGTCGTGATGTCCGCCTTGGTTGGCTGGCTGGTTACGACGTTTGCGCTCTCGTTAGGCGCTCCATTCTGGGCCGACACGTTGAAGCGCGTTGTCCTAATTCGTGAGACCGTAAAGCAGACCGAAAAGGACTGACTGCGCGCAAGTCAGCCGGCCCAACGCACAAAAAAACCGGGCCAGCAGCTGCTGACCCGGTTTCGAATAAATTTCAGTCGATCGACTCTGGGATTACTGCTCCGCAGGCAGTTCGTTCGGCTTCGGATCGCCGGCCCAATCGCCGAAATCCGCGCCAGCTTTAATCCAAGCGGCGAAAAGACCCTTCTGCTCGTCCGTCCACTGCGGAGCTTTGTCTTCCGGCGGCATGTGCTCGTCGTCTTCCAGCTCAAGCAAGGTGCGGGTGTAAAAAGAGCTGTCGTCCGGCTTGCCTGGGGCGAGCACCGGGCGGACTTCGCCGTCTTCCTCAGCGCCCTTCAGGAGTGCCTCTTTATTCGTGACGACAAGGCCAGCTTTCGGGCGGCGGAGACGACCTCGCTCGTCCTCATAAGCAGGGCGGTGGCACTTTTTGCAGCTTTCTTCGATCAGCGGATAAATCTGCTTTTCGAAATCGATTTTTTCGTCCTGCGCGGTTGCCGAACCGGTCGCGAAGAGCGCGCCAACGGCGGCCAGGGCCAGGGAGTAACGGATGGAATGCATCGTAATTTGTTTGGTGTTTGGAGTTGTTGTTCTGGAAAAATCCCTACGGGTTTGGCCCGCTAGTCTAGGAACTTCGACGCCTCGCGCAACCCGTTATTCGAGACATGCGAATTCATTCGAAGTGTGCCAGGTTCCGCGCCATGAATTTGCGCTGGCTCTCTTTTCACACCCTTTTTCTGCTTCTTCTAATCGCTTTCGTCGGCCCAGCAGCTGCTGCCGACGATAAAAAGGAGGATGAAAATAAAAAGGAGGATGAAAAAAAAGTGCATCCGGTCACGAAGGCAAAAAACGCTCTTCGCGAGAAATTCCAGGAAATCCGCAAGGCCAGCGAAAAACAGGAAGGCCTTTTCGAGCTTTATCAGGACAAGCGCGATGGAAAAGTTTACCTCGCGATTAAGCCAGGTCAGCTGGACCGCGAATTCATCCATTTCGCCTACACGAACAATGGAATCGTCGCTGCGAGCCATTTCCGCGGCTACTTCGAGGACGCAAAAATCTTCACGCTTCGCAAGCGCTTCGATGAAATCGATTTCGTCGTCGAAAACCATTCTTTTTACTACGACCCTGACAATGCGCTCAGCCGAGCGTCGAACGCGAACGTTAGCCCGGCAGTCGTCGCCACGGCGAAAATCGTGGCCGAAGAGCACACGACGAAAACGATGCTGATCGAAGCCGACGGCGTGTTCCTGAAGGAGATTTTCCGCCAGATCAAGCCCTCTGAAAAGAAGGGCAGCAGCAGCGACAAATGGAAAATTGGAACGCTGTCAGGCGAGCGGACTCGATTCGTTAGCCTGGAGAATTATTCGAAGAACACGGCGCTGACTGTCGATTACGTTTTCGAAAATCTGCATCCCGGAGCCTGGCCTGAAGAAGCCGACGTGACCGACGCGCGCTTTGTCAGCATCGAAGTTCAGCACACGTTGATCGAGCTTGAGGATTCGACTTACCAGCCGCGATTCGACGATCCACGAGTCGGCTATTTCATGACCCAGGTCACGGACATGACCTCAAAAAGCAACACGCCGTATCGAGATCTGATTCATCGCTGGCACCTCGAGGCGAAGGATCCGAACGCCAAGGGATTGCTCGAACCGAAGCAACCGATCGTCTGGTGGATCGAAAACAGCACCCCGGTTGAGCTGCGCGAAACGATTCGTGAAGCCGTGTTAGGCTGGAACGTCGCGTTCGAAACCGCTGGCTGGAAAAACGCGGTTGAATGCAAAATTCAACCTGACGACGCCGACTGGGACGCAGGCGACATCCGCTACAACGTTTTGCGCTGGAGTTCGTCGCCGGACGTCCCGTTTGGCGGCTACGGCCCGAGCTTCGTCAATCCGCGCACCGGTCAGATCATCGCGGCTGACATCCAGCTCGAATACAAATTCCTAACGAATCGCGTCCGCTATCGCAAAATCTTCCAAGAGCCCGGCGATGAGGGATTTGACCCATTTCAACGCGCTCGCGCCAAGTTCACCTGCGCCTTCAACGATCACCTTCACCAGAATAATCTCTTCGGCCGCGTTGCCCTGAAAATGAGCGGGCTTGGTCCCTTTGAGATGGACGATCTCATGAAGCAGGCGCTTACCGCCCTCATTCTTCACGAAGTCGGGCACACGTTAGGGCTCGGTCACAACTTCATCGCCAGCACCTTTCACGACTCGAAAGCGATTCACGACAAAGCAGCGACCGAAGTGGGCTTGACCGCCTCGGTCATGGATTATTCGCCGATCAACGCAGCCGCTGTCGATGGAGAGCAGGGACTCTGGTATGATAATAAGCCTGGGCCGTATGATCATTGGGCGATCGATTTCGGCTACTCGCGCGCGGCGACTGACGTCGAAGCCGAGACCACTCGCCTCGATACAATTCTCGTCCGCTCGACCGAACCGGGCCTCGCTTACGCCAACGACGCTGACGACATGCGCTCAGCCGGCAAAGCGATCGATCCTCGCGCAATGATCGGCGACATGTCGGCGGACCCGCTCGCCTACGCGGCTCAGCGGCTCGACCTCTCGCGCAAGTTGCTCCAGCAGCTGCTGGAAAAATCGCCGGAAGACGGACGCAGTTTCCAGACGATCACCGACCATCGATCCACCTTGATCTACAGTTATCGCAGCCAGCTGGATGTGATTTCGCGCCAAATCGGCGGAGTCCACATCGACCGCGCGATCGTCGGCCAGAAAGGCGGCACGCAGCCGCTCACACCGGTCGAGCTGAAAACGCAGCAACAGGCGATGACCATGCTCAACAAATACGCGTTCGCCCCGGATGCATTCGGGCTCGATCCAAAGTTGCTCGCTCACTTGCAGACGCAGCGCCGCGGTTGGGATTTCGAATCCGCAGGCGAGGACCCCAAAATCCTCGCTGAGATTCTCGGGGCCCAAAATTCCGTGCTAAACCACGTGCTGCATCAGAATACGGTTACCCGAATTCTAAACACCGAGCTTTACGGAAATCAATTTTCCCTAACGGACGTCTTTGGATCTTTGACCGAATCAATCTTCGCTGTCGGTGCCGAGTTTGAGGCCGATCCAGGAGTGATCCGTCAGGGCCTCCAACGCAGCTACGTCGATCGGCTGATCAAAATCGCCGGTCTTCAAGCGGCTTCATCCTATCCACAAGCGGCTCAAGCTGGAGCTTTCTACCAGATCGAAGCGCTGGAAGCCAAGCTAAGCCAATCGCAAAACGCGCACCTCCGACACCTCGCCTGGGTGATGCGCAAAGCGCTGAATATCGAGGGCAAATAATACGTTAGCGGCGTGCTTTTCGCAACTGGCCCATGCCCTCCGACCAATCCATTTCAGGGTATTTTGTTATCCTTTCCGCAATTCTGGCGACGTCCGTTTTTGCAAAGCCGATCGACGAACCGATCCAGCAGCTGCTGAGCCAGTACTGCCTCGATTGCCACGACGCCGAATCGCAAAAGGGAGATCTCGATCTGGAGCGATTCACGTCGATTGCGGAGATCGCGAAAGACTCCGCAGTCTGGGAACACGTCCTTCAGCAAATCGAAGATGGCGAGATGCCACCGAAGAAGAAGCCGCAATTCACGGCTGAGGAACGCGAGCAGTTCAAAGCGTGGGTTCAGCAGACGCTCAACAGCATCGCGCTGGCTAACGCGGGCGATCCGGGGCCCGTCGTGCTCCGGCGGTTGTCGAACATGGAATTCACCTACACCATTCGCGATTTGACCGGCGTCGAGGCGCTCGATCCGGCGCGGGAGTTTCCGATCGATGGCGCGGCGGGCGAAGGATTTACAAACGTGGGTTCGGCGCTGGTGATGTCGCCGGCTTTGCTAACGAAGTATCTCGATGCAGCGAAGGAAGTCGCGAGTCATGCGGTGATTTTGCCTGATCGAATTGAGTTTTCACCGAGCGCACATCGAGCCGATTGGACGCAGGAAAAACTGGCCGCGATCCGGGCGATCTACTCGCGATTTGCGGCGACGGATGGAAGCGCGATTCCGCTGGAGCGGTATCTTCGGGCGATCCTGACCGGCGATTCAGATGGGCTAAGCCAAAAGTATCTGGCGATGCTCAAAAATTCGCTGGAGAGCGACGAACCATCGGCCTTGCTCGACCCGCTTCGCAAGCGGATGCACGAAGCTAAGCCGGAGGACGCGACCGCGATCGCAAAGGAGATTTCGGCATGGCAAAACGGGCTCTGGCACTTCGCCAAAATCGGCCACATCGGCAAACGCGACGGGCCGCCGAGTTGGCAAATTCCTGTTAGTCCGGTCGTGACTTCGCAGTTGTTTCAGCTGGATTTGGCGGAGTCGGAATCGGACCCGGTATTGTATCTCGCGGCCGGAGACGCGGGCGACGGACCGGAGGGCGATGCGGTGATCTGGAAAAACGCGGTGTTGACGCGGCCTGACGAAAAACCGATCCCGCTAAGCCAACTCAAGGCGCTGAACGAAGCGGTGATCGCGCTCCAGGATCGGGAGCTGAAGCGAACCGGCGCTTATCTCGAAAGTGCGGCAAAAGGCGAAACCGTTGAGGGCCTCGACCCAGCGATTTCAGCGGCTTGGACGGAAATGTTGCGGCTCGGCGGCACGTCGCTGATTCCAACCGGACATCTTGTCGGCGACAAGGAAAACGTCGCCGGTTATGCGTTTGTCAGGGGCCTCGGACCGGACCTTCCCATCGTTTTAGTGAATCAATCCGATGGTCCGGTGGACATCGGCACGCTGACTGTGCCGGCTCGCGGATTAACCGTGCATCCGACTCCGACTGAAGCTTGCATCGTGGTCTGGAAAAGTCCGGTTTCGAGTGAAATGAGCATTAAGGGCAGCGTCGCGGATGGGGACAACAAATGCGGGAACGGCGCGGTCTGGACACTGGAGATTGTGAACGCGTCAGGGCCAAGAAAGCTAGTTGGCGGGCCGTTCGCGAATGGTGCCGGTGGCGAGTTTACTTCAGAGGAAAAGATCGCGATTCAGGCCGGCGATTTGGTCAGGCTGACTGTTGGTTCGCATCAGAAAAATCACACGTGCGACACCACCGCGGTGAACCTGACGTTGACCGAAATCGGCGGCAAGCAACGGGTTTGGGACCTCGCTGGCGACGTCGTCGATCGGCTTGGCAAAGCGGGAAATCCGATGGCGGATACGCTTGGGAATGAAGCGGTTTGGCACTTTTGTAAATCCGGCGATGCCGGGGCCGGGAACGAGTTTGTGATTCCGGCGGACTCGGCGCTTGGGCGATGGAAATCGGCAGTCAAGGCCAACGCGGACAACCCGGATTCCGAGGCGGTGAAGTTGGCGTTGCTCGCTCCTGAATCCGATGCTGACAGAGCGGTTGCGGAAGAAATTCGACGCTGGCGCGGACCATTTCGTTGGATCGACAAGATTCCGGCTATCGGAAGTCTGGCTACTTCCGATACAGAGATCGAGCAGGTGGCCCCTTCCGTTTTGGAGTTCGCGATTCCCGCCGAATTGATCGCCAAAGGGGCTAAGTTTACCGCGACCGTCGAGTTGCATCCCGACAGCGGCGCAAAAAGCAGCGTCCAAGCTTTCGCGACCCTGACAAAGCCTCAAATTCCGGTCCCGCTGAGCCCCGGAACGATCCAAGCCGCAGGCCCGGGCAGCGGAGGAAGCTGGACTGCCGGAACGCCGCCCGTGGTTTCGACGCGCCCGATTCTGGTGCACGAAGGCAGCGATGCGCAACGCCAATTCGCAGACGACGTGGCCGAGTTTCAGGCCCTGTTTCCCGCCGCGCTCAGCTACAGAAAAATCGTGCCGGTCGACGAAGTCGTGACCCTGACATTGCGCTATCGGGAAGACGACCATCTCGTTCGGCTGATGTTGAATGACGCTGAGGCGGCCGATTTGGATCGGCTTTGGGACGAGATGCGTTTCGTCAGTCGGCAGCCGTTGCAGCAGCTCGACGCCTTTAATCAGCTCTGGCAATACGCGACGCAGGACGCGGATCCAAGCGCGTTCGAACCGATGCGCAAGCCGATCAATCAAGCAGCCACTTCGTTCGAAAAGCGGCTGATCGACGTGCAGCCGGAGCAGGTCGCGGCGGTGTTGGAATTCGCCGAGCGCGCTTGGCGTCGACCGTTGACGGAAAATGACCGAGCTGAGCTTCTGGCGTTGTACAACGATTTGCGTATTCAGGAGTTGGATCACGAATCGGCAGTTCGGCAGCTGCTGACGCGGATTCTCGTCGCTCCGGCGTTTTTGTATCGCGGTGAAGTCGCCTCACCCGGCGTTGAAGCTTCGCCAGTGAGCGACTGGGAATTGGCGACTCGGCTAAGCTATTTTCTCTGGTCCTCAGGGCCGGATGCCGAGCTTCGCGCTTCAGCAGCTGCTGGCGAACTCCGGAATCCCGACGTGCTCGCTGCGCAAATTCGCCGGATGGTTTCCGACGCGCGAATTCGCCGGTTAGCAACCGAGTTTGGCGCGCAGTGGCTGCATGTCCGGGATCTGGAAACGCTTGACGAAAAGAGCGAACGACATTTTCCCACGTTCCTCGACCTTCGCGACGAAATGCAGGAAGAGACCGTGCTCTTTTTTATCGATCTCCTTCAGAACGACCGTTCGGTGCTCTCGCTGCTCGATGCCGATCACAGCTTCGTGAACAGGCCGCTTGCTGAGCACTACGGAATCGAATTTGCGGGAGACGATTGGCGACGAGTCGACGGTCTGCGCGAAATGGGTAGAGGCGGCATTCTCGGCTTCTCCGCGACGTTAGCCAAGCACAGCGGGGCTTCGCGAACTAGCCCGATTCTCCGAGGCAATTGGGTCAGCGAAGTGTTGCTCGGCGAGAAACTTCCGAAGCCACCGAAAGACGTCCCGCTGTTGCCGGAGGAAGCGCCTGACGGCCTGACAGAGCGACAATTGATCGAGCGCCACAGCAGCGATCCGTCATGCGCTCGGTGTCACGCGAAGATCGATCCGCTCGGATTTGCGCTCGAAGGATTCGACGCCATCGGCCGCTCCCGCGACGGAGCCGACACCCACGCGACGCTGGCCGACGGCACGGAATTTGACGGAATCAACGGGCTGCGAAATTACCTGGTGGAAACGCGCAGCGAAGATTTTGTCCGTCAGTTTTGTCGTAAGTTGCTTGGTTATGCGCTTGGCCGCAGCGTGCAGCTTTCAGATAAGCCGCTTCTTGATGAAATGACCCAGCAGCTGCTGGCTGAAGAAGCCGGTGTCAGCGCCGCTCTTGAGCTGATTGTCCGTAGCCCGCAGTTCCGTGAAGTAAGAGGGCGGGATTTCCAAACCGCCCATTGACCGTTTGTTTCCAATGAAATCGCACCAACTCAACCGCCGCGCGTTTCTGCGCGGCACCGGCGTCGCGATGGCGCTCCCATGGCTCGAATCACACAACGTCTGGGGCGACGAACCGGCTCGAAACAAGCCCGCGAGCGAGGCACCGATCCGGCTTGGTGTGGTGTTTTCCGGCAACGGATTTCACTCCAAAGAATGGTGGGCGAAGGGAGAAGGGAACGCGATGGAGCTCGGCAAAGTGCTCGCTCCGCTGACGCCATTTCGCGAGAAAATGATCTTCGTTAACGGGCTTTATCACGAACAAGCGCGGAAGGGCAACATCCACAGTTCGCAGACCGGCAACCTGCTCTCCGGCGCGCCGATCGCGGCGGGTGGCGAGATACGATCGGGGACGAGTTTCGACCAGCTGCTTGCGCAAAGTTATGGGCGTTCGACCAAGGTCCGCAGTCTTGTGTTAGGCTGCGAACGCGCAAATCCCTCGGTCCATAAGAACTACTCGATGCTCTACAGCTCGCATATTTCGTGGAGCTCGCCAACAACGCCGACGCCGCTTGAAATTTACCCGGCACTCGCCTTCGATCGGCTCTTCAAAGACGCAGCGACGCCTGCCGACAAAAGTGTGCTCGACGCGATTTTGGCCGATGCGAAGTCGATGCGCCGCAACATCAGCCGGGCAGATCAACAGAAGCTCGACGAGTATTTGAACTCTGTCAGGGAGGTCGAGCAACGGATCGAAAACGCAGGCCAGCGAGGCGAGTTGCAAGGCTGGCGACCGACGATTGAGGAGCCCAACATCGCGCGACCAGCTGACGGCGTTCCACAGGACATCGCCGAACACATGCGGCTGATGTGCGACGTCATGGTGCTGGGTTTTCAGACCGATACGACCCGAATCACGACGCTGAAGTTGAACAACGATCACAGCGCGTTGCGGTTCCCAAATCTGCCGTCCATCCAGCGGGCCGGAAATGGGATCGACTACATGATTCATCATCTGCTTTCGCATTCCGATGCTGACGACTGGCTCAAGGTGAATCAGTTTTTCATGGAGCAGATCGCTTACCTCGCCGGGAAACTTGATGCGATTCAGGAGGGCGAGCGGACGCTGCTGGATAATACAATGTTAGTGAGTTGTTCGAGCATGATGGCGGGAGCGCGACACGACAACGATCGGCTTCCGGTGTTTGTGCTTGGCGGCGGTGGCGGACGCCTGCAAACCGGGCGCGTACTCGATTACATGGGCAAGCCGGATCGTCAGCTGTGCCGATTGTATTTGAGCTTGATGGATAAGATGGGCGTTCGTCCGGAAACGTTCGGCGATGCAACAAAGCCACTTGAAGAAGTATAGATTTAAACTGGTCGCGTCCAGCAGCTGCTGGTGCTCCGCCGAACCCCGCTCAAGTATTATACCATTATGAAAATCCCTTCGTTATTCATCGCTCTCACAATTGCACTAACATCGTTCGCTCAATCGCAGGACAATCCCAAACCCGAGCGTCTGCTGCTTTGGCCAGGTGGCGCGCCGAATGGCGACGGAACAACTGAAAGTGTCGAGGTACCGATTACGGTTCATCGACCTGCGTCAGAAAAGGCAACCGGCGCAGCGATGATCATTTGCCCGGGCGGCGGCTATGGCGGTTTGGTGGTGGGTGGCGAAGGTCACGGAATTGCAAAATGGTTAGTGAAACACGGCATCGCGGGCATCGTTCTGGAATATCGTTTACCGCGTGGACGTTCCCACGTTCCGCTGCTCGATGCCCAACGCGCGCTACGCGCAGTTCGCGCGAATGCCGAAAAATGGGGAATCAATTCGGACCGACTCGGGATCATCGGATTCTCCGCTGGCGGACATCTGGCTTCAACTTCGGTGACGCACTTCGATGCGGGCGATCCCAAGGCCGAAGATCCGATCGCGCGCTTCAGTTCGCGGCCCGATTTTGGCGTGCTGGTTTATCCGGTGGTTAGCCTCGGCGAAGTGGGGCACGGAGGAACTCGGAACAATCTACTCGGTCAAAATCCGGCTGCTGAATTGATCGAGCTGTTTTCGAACGAGAAGCAAGTCACCAAGGAAACGCCGCCCGTCTTTCTCGCCCATGCGCTCGATGACAAAGTGGTTGTCCCTGCCAACAGCCAGCAACTTTATAAAGCGCTGAAGGCGAATGACATTCCTGCGAAGTATCTGGAATTGCCTTCAGGTGGGCACGGCTTGAATGGATACAAAGGCCCGATGTGGGACGCGTGGCAGGAACAAAGCTTGGCTTGGCTTAGGAAATTAAAGTTGACGGAGTAGCGGGTTCTCCTTCCGGCAATCGCATTGCCAAGATTCTGGCCGCATGTAATTTGCGCCGGAAAATTCAATCCTGACATCGTCCAAATATGCATCTCCGCTCGATTCTGCCCCTCGCCTTTTCTCTCATCGTCCTGGTCTCGAACTGCCCAACATCGTCGTTGGGAGCCGACCCGCCAACTCGCCCCTTCGATGCTCCAGGCGCGCCTGAATTCATTCGGCTTGACGGCAAACCCGGCGTCAATCCGCCAGCAGACGCGGATGGGAATTTTCTGATTGGTCCAGAGTATTTGCCAGCTCCGGAACGCAAGATCGTGGACGGCGTTCCGCAGGGGAAAGTGCATCAATTCAGTATCGATTCGAAGGACGGGACGATCTACAATCCGGGCATTGCGAGAAAGGTCTTCGGCAAAGTCGATCCCGAAAATCCTAAGACGCTGATCGTCGAAACTCATCCGATCGACTTCGCCCGCACGATCACGGTTTACATTCCGGCGCAGTACAAAATCGGCTCGGCCGCCCCATTCATCGTGATCCACGACGGGCCGAAAGGGTTAGGCAAGCCGAACATGACGATCCCGCGCATCCTCGACAATTTGATCGCGCAACGCCGTGTCCCGCCGATGATCGCAATCATGATGGCCAACGGCGGCGGCGATGCGCAAGGGCATCAGCGCGGTCGCGAATATGACAACATGTCCGGCCTGTTCGCCGAATACATCGAGACCCACGTCCTGCCGCTTGTGGAGAAAAACTACGACGTCAAACTTACCAAAGACCCCAATGCCCGCGCGGCGATGGGCAGCAGTTCGGGAGGCTCGGCGGCTCTTATCATGGCGTGGTTTCGCCCGGATTTGTATCGTCGTGTGCTGACCACTTCGGGAACGTTTGTGAATCAGGCATGGCCGTTCGATCCTGAATTTCCGGACGGCGCGTGGGGCTTTCACAAGAAGCTGATCCCGGAGAGCGATCCGAAACCTCTTAGAATTTTCCTAGCCGTTGGCGACCGCGATTTGCTTAACCCGAACGTCATGCGTGACGACATGCACGATTGGGTGGAGGCCAACAATCGAATGGCAAAAGTGCTGAAGGCGAAGGGTTATCATTATCAGTATCTTTATTGCCTCGACGCCAGGCACGGCATTGGCAATGCGAAGACGCAAATCCTCCCGCACGCCTTGGAATGGTTATGGAAAGATTATCCCATCGCCAAGGATCAGTAGGGACTTGTTAGTCCGTAGATTCCATCGAATAAACGCGAGCACGCTCCTGCATCGCAAATTCCCCAAGGCGTGCGGCGAGGTTGCGGTGAGTTTCTCGGCGGTAGGCCCACTGCTTTGATCGGGGGACCTGCTCCAGCCAATCAACCAGTTGGATTTTGCAGAGATCCTCAAAATCCTCGTCCGTGAATTCGACCCTTTCGCCAGTGAATCGATCCTTCATCGAATAGGGCGGAATTCCGCGCGCCAGCGACTTATCGAACGAATCTCTGTCCATCGCGCAGAAGAAATAAGCGAGTCGCTCGGCGCGTTCGCCAATGCGTTTCCTAACGTCATTGCGCTGATCCAACGGAAGCGCATATCGCCGGAATTTATCGGTCCCATAAATCGCATGGAACAGGCCGGCTAAGCAAACGTGTTCCTCGTAACCCCAGCGCTTCAGATCCCGGTGAACAGCCGTTAAGTGCGTGAGAAAGGAGTCCTCGCCGGTGTGCTCGACTTCCTCCGTCCCCCGGGCGGTGAGGAAATCGGTGTAGCGTTTAAGTTTATTGCTCATCTGAGGAAGTATCCAGCAGCTGCTGGACGAGGCGCTTGTATTTGGGCGAAATCTAACAGCTTCACAGCGGTTTCTGAATCGCGGCTACTTGCTAAGACTCAAAGTCGTCGGCTAAGCCGTGATCTTCAGACAGGGAATCGTGATGACGCCCTTGGGCTCTCTCCAGCACCTCCAGCGGCAGCTGGAATCGAGGTAGTCGATCAGCTCTCCTAGTCGATCAGCTCTCCAATACTTCTGTCAGCAATCGCTGCATATCGATCAGGCGCCGATGGAGTCGTTCCCGTTCTTGCTGAGTTAAAACGCCATCCCGTTTCGAATCCCGTTCGTCTCGTTCCAATCGGGAGTTCGCCACCTTGAGCCGGCCCTGATCGCCGGGGCTGAGTGACTTGCAGTGGCAGCCCCACACGAGCAATTCTTCAATCCAGATCTGATGACCGTTGATGATCGGGGTTCGCGCACTGTCAGGAATCGCGGATCGCAATTTCGCGTAATCCGCCAGTTTCGAGTCACCCTTTTTCAGTTCTTTCGCGAGGACACCTTCGGTTTCTGGATCAGGGGCCTTCTTCGATGACCAGTGGCGAGTCTTCTCAACCAGCTCACGATGATTCAGCAGGAGTTCGCGGCCATGCTCCTCAGTGATTCGTTCGTCAATCAGCGCATCGAGAATCGCCGAATAATTCGCCGACAAAAGGGCTCCTTGCTCGGCGGGCAAGCCTTCACCACGCATCCTGCGCTCGTGGAGAGTCACCTGCTCCCAGAGCGCGCTTAGAAGGGCGAGATCCTCATCCGCCCGCCGGGAATGAACCGGGACCCAGCGAATGACGTTGTTCAAGGTGGGCTCATGGCGCAGAGCGATGTGATCGATGGGCTGGGCCATCGCCGAAGGCCCCGCAAGGAGCAGTGCTGCGAGACAGATCGTGGATAGCAGCTTGGAAATCATGGTAATTTCATTTCTTCTCATTTTCGCTATTTTGAATCTTAATTTCGATAATTTCAATGATTATCCTCGCGAAATTCCCAATCCTGCCCGTTTTTGATCGTCGAACGCGCCACGCTTCGCCTTCCATGCCTCCGCCGAAAGTGGGGAGGGGAAGAGCGCTTCTGATTCCAGCGTCTCCTTGCCTACTCTCGGCCCATCGGTCAGCGTGCTCCCATGAATTTGAAATGTCAGTTTTGGCTTTTGGGCGTCCTTTTTTTGGGAGTCAGCGTGTCCGCGACGGCGCAGGATGCGATCGTTCCGCAAGACGTCGTCGGCGTTTCGCTTAACGATCCTAACCTTAAAGTCGAACTTCTAGATTCCCATCCGGACGAGTTTTTCCTGAGCCATGACATGGATCTGGCGGGTCGTCTTTACCTCGGTGCGCGCGAAGGCGTTTTCGTTTACGAGCGAACGGCGGACGGAGGCTTTCAGGATCGGAAGGAACTCTATCGCTTTCCGAAGGACACTTGGGTTTACGATCTGGAAGCGCTCGGCGACGAGTTGCTCGTCCTGACGAACACGGCGCTCTACCGGCTTCTCGATCCGCTCGACGCCGAGCCGACGCTGGAGAAAATTCTCTGGGGGAATCCGTTAGGGCATCATCATCAGGGGCTGCACGGCATGGAGTTTGCGCCGGATGGCGGGCTGCTGATTTGCATGGGCGATCCGCATCCCGGCGTGCATCTCGACAAGAACCGGCCGGATCATCTCTGGCTCTGGACGTGGTATGTTGGTCCTGACAATCGTCCCGTTCCCTACGCTGGCGTCGGCGCGGTCATGCGGCTGGATCTGGAAAACTACGATCTTTCGGTTTACGCGAGCGGGCTGCGCAATCCCTGCGGCATTTCATTCGACCGGGACTGGAATCTGTTTGCCAACGACAACGATCAGGAAGGCTCGACGGCAAATCCCTGTAAGCTAGTTAGCGTTCCGCGCTATTCCTGGAACGGCTGGGCGCGCGGTTGGGACTCCAGTCAGGTTCCCGGTCGCCTCGACATGATTCCGAATGTGAACTGGTCCCTGGACGTGCCGGTGGGTCAGGGATTTTATGATCACGCCACGCTCGGCGAGGAGTATCGTGGTTCGCTTTTCGTTGCGAACTGGGGCAGTCGCAGTGTCGATCGTTATCCGATTCAGCCGGCAGCTGCTGGGTTCCGCTCCGAGTCCTTGCCCTTCCTTCAGGCGGAAGGAGATCGCCGCCCGGTCTCCGCGATGCCGACGAACGACGGTCGGCTCATCGTCTCGATTTGTTACATGCAAGGCAACGAAGGTTCGCCTCAACGTCAGACCGATCTTCTTCTGATTTCTCCGCGCGAGGCGGGCGCCGATGCCGCGTTTGATCACTCCGATCGATCTCTCGTCGAGCTGCTTTCCGAGCCGGTTCAGTTGCGCGCCAAGGCGCATAGCGAGATGCTCCGACGGGGTTGCGATGAGCTGGATAGAGCAGCCTCAGCCTTCGCCGAAGCTGAGCCGGATTCGCCAGCGTTCGGCAGTCTCGTCTTTCTCGCCGCGGCCAACGGCGACGCCAGATCCGTCGAGCGAATCACCGCGCTCGCCACTGGAAACGGGCCCGGTTCAACTCTGGCGTGGCGGGCAGCTGCTGCGTTCCCGGATCAATTTTCCGCGCTGTCCGAGGACGCGATCAACTCCGCTGCGGCGAAGCGCGATCAGCCTTCGAAGCTGACCGGGCCCATCGAATTTCTGCATTCGTCAGGGCGCTCGATTTCTGATTCCGCCGCCACGCTCGCGGCTCACGACGATGCGTTTGTCCGTCAGGCGATGGCGATCTTGCTGGCGCGACGGGCACCCGCAGAGCAACTCGACAGACTCGCTGGCGGAACGGCGGAGGAACGACTGGCTGCCACGCTCGCCACGAGTTTTCGGATCTGGGAACAGGCGGAAAAAGTAATTGAGTTGCCGAAGGGCAGCGAGGTCGCGGTCGAGAAACGAACGCAACTTCTCCACCCTGACGGAGCCATCGATCTTCGGGATTTCGGCTCTCCCATCGGCACGTTCACGATGGCGCAGTGGTGGCTCGATGCCGAAGTTCGCAAAGCCAACCAAGCGGATTTCGCGAGACTGAAAAAAGCCCTGACAGACGCAGAATCCAGAGTGGCCAGCACCGCCGCCACCGGGCTGTTTTTCCTCAATGATAACCGGGTTGAACCGCAGGTTGCCAGCGTGCTCGCCGAAGGGAATATCAAACTTTCGATCGCAGCTGCCGGAGTTCGAAAAAAGGATCTGCAACTGGCCCTGAAAGCCCTCAAAGGCGCGAAACTCCCGAGCGGAACGGAGATTCCCGAGGCGTTTCAGGGCATCAACTGGGACGGCAAGTCCGCTCCCAAGGGAGACGTTGAAAAAGGAAAGGTGCTCTTCACTCAACGCGGCTGCGTCGCCTGCCACCTCGCTCCTCACGATGGCGCCGGAGGGTCGATTGGTCCGACGATGGTGGGCATCGGAGAGCGATTTCCTCCGAGCTATCTCGCGGCGTCGATCCTCGTGCCGAACCTGACCGTTTCTCCGAATTTCCACCCTAACACCATCACCATGAAGGATGGAACGACGCACACCGGCTTTGTCGAACCGGGCGCCGCGGAGGGGAAAGTCAAACTGCGGATCATCACCGGACAATTGATCGAGTTAGCCGAAAACGACATCGCGAAACAGAACGCGAGCGAGCAATCGATGATGCCGGCGGGTCTGGTTCAAACGCCAACGGAAATGGCCGACCTGATCGCCTTTCTGCGAGCCAAACCCGGAGGGAATTTGCCAGCAGCTGCTGGTGGAGAGGAGGCGGCGTTCGTAGCGATGGATTCGCTTGAAGACTGGGAAACCGCTGGCAACTGGCAGGTGGATGAAGAAGGCGTGTTCGTTCTGACTCCGCGCGCCGGTGAGGTCGATTGGAAACGCTACGGCCATTACCTTTGGAGCAAACAGCCCTACCGCGACTTCGTAATCGAATTCGAATACAAGCACGAAGCGGAGGGCAACAGCGGGCTGTATTTTAACGTCACCGATCGCGAAAATGCGGTCAGTTCGGTGATCGAAATTCAGATTCGAGACTCCGCGGACGAAGAAGAACTGAATGCCCATGCCATGAGCGGCGGGATCCTTCCGGGCGTCGCGCCGACGGCCAATTCAGCTAAGCCTGCCGGGGAATGGAACCACATGAAGGTAAGGAGTCTGGAGGGAGTCGTCACGGTCACGCTCAACGGAGAGCTGGTGAATCGAGTGAAGTTGACGTACCAGAAATTGAAGGGCAAACCGAAGGAAGGATTCATCGGATTTCAGGACCACGGCCTACCGTTCTGGCTGCGCAACATCAGAATCCGCGACCTGGCCACATCGTCGCCGGGTGAACCGGAAGATCCGCTTGCGCTCAATGTCAGGCGGCGCATTGATGGGACCCAGCCGAGCACTTTTCACTTGGCGCCGACCGAAGCGAAGTTTGTCCGAGTGGATGTTCTCAAAAGCTCCCGGGGGCAACCCTGCATCGATGAGCTGGAGATTTTCTCGGCTGGTTCTCCGCAGAACCTTGCTTTGCAATCCGGCGGCGCGAAAGCAACCGCCTCCTCACTTCTGAAGGGGCATCCTGAAAAGCATCGCATCGAATTCCTCAACGACGGACGGTATGGAAATACTCATAGTTGGATTCCTGCGCAGAGAACAGGTTGGGCTCAGATCGAGCTGCCGGAAGCCGTGGAGATCAACCGGGTCGTTCTCTCCAGAGATCGCGGCGGCCAGATCGCCGACCGCACGCCGGTTTCTTTCGACATTCTGGTCTCCATGGATGGAAAGAAGTGGCAAACGGTGAAGAAAGTGCGGCCACCGAGTCAGGCCAATAAACCTGAAGCCGAAATCATTCGGCCCAAGGCGCCGAATTCAGAACACGGGGCCGAAGCAAAGCCGAAACCAGCAGCTGCTCGCGGCGAGCCCAATCCGGACCACCCTAACATTGTGCTCATTCTCGCCGACGATTTCGGTTGGGGCGACACCAGCTGCAACAACCCCGATTCGCCGATCCAAACACCGCAGATCGACCGGATCGCCGCAGAGGGAATCCGGTTTACCAACGCCCACACCCCGTCGGCGGTTTGCACGCCCACGCGATACGGGCTGCTGACCGGTCGATACCCCTGGCGTTCTTATCTCAAGAGTCAGGTGCTTGCCTACTACGCTCCGGCGTTGATTCCCGAAGGTCGAACCACGATCGCATCCTATCTCAGGTCGCAGGGCTACCGAACGGGCGGGTTCGGCAAATGGCATATCGGCCTGGATTGGACTCCGGTTGAGGGCGACCCGACGAATTGGCGATCCCATTGGAAAACCCGCGATCCCAAGGTTGGTATTATGCTTAGCAAGGGCATCGACCACACCAAGCCATTTAAAAATGCGCCTACCGACATCGGCTTCGATACCTATTTCGGAACGCCCTCGAACGCGGGTCGACTACCGTTTTTCATTCACGATAATCAAGTCGCTGGCAACCCGCAGCGAGACAAACAAGGCATGATGCGTGATCCGAGTTCGGCCCGGGACAAAGTCGACGATATCTATGTCGATAAGGCCATTGCGTTTATCGAAACGAACGAGAAAAACCATCCGGAAAACCCATTCTTCGTCTACCTCCCGCTCAACGCGATTCACGGCGCGGTAAAAGTCCCTGCACGATTCGAAGGCAAGACCGGCATGACCAAGCGCGAGGACAAAATCCTCTGGGCAGACGAGAGCGTCGGCCGAGTTCTCGATTCTCTCGATCGAATGAAACTCACCGATGACACCCTTGTGATTTTCACGACTGACAACGGTCCGCTCAACAGTCCGACAGCCCGAGAAAATGGCCACGAACCAACCGGTCCCTATCGCGGCTTCAAGACCGGTGCCTGGGATGGTGGCACGCGGGTCCCCTTCGCCGCTCGCTGGCCTGACCGTATTCCAGCAGACGCGGCGAGCGATCATCTCATCGGCCTCGTCGATATGCTCGCGACCTTCGCCGAATTGTGTGGCGAACCACTTCCGGAAGGCGCTGGGCCAGACAGCGTCAGCCAGTTGGCCGCCATCCTGCAGGACAAGGAGAATATCACGCCGCGACCTGCAATGGTTACCGCCACCTACCGCGGCCTTTTAGCGCTTCGTCAGGGTGAATGGAAAGCGATCTTCGGCACGAAATGGTCGGGCGGCCACACCAACGAAAACTATGGCGGACTCGGCCCTGATAAGACCATGGACGACCCGGAGTCCGGCCAACTCTACAATTTGGAAAAGGATCCCGAAGAGCAGACGGATCTCTGGGAAAGTCACCCCGAAGTCGTCCAGCAGCTGCTGGGTGAATTGGATCGGATTCAACAGCTGGAGCCGAGCGATGAACCGCCAGTGCGCTAACAAACCTTGCTCAGGTGCCCTGTTTAGTCGCTGGAAGAACAATAGCGCCGGGATTCGGCCGAAAGTAGATGGCGCGATCCGACCAACCCTCGTCACCGCTGGTGACCGGTTTCACTCAGCTGCGTCGATGCGGTGCCGAATCTCGCCGTTTCGCCGAATTTCCACCCTAACACGATCGCTATGAAAGACGGCGCGAGCTACACCGGCTATGTCGAACCCGGAGCAGACGCTGGCATGATCAAGCTGCGTGTGATCACTGGCCAGCTCGTCGAACTCGACGCGAGCGAGGTCGCCGAACAAAAGGCCAGCGAAGAACAATCGATTATGCCTGCCGGGTTGATCGCGACGCCTGCGGAGATGCGCGATATGATTGCCTGCCTGCAGCTACCAAAAGAAAGGCAGTCCCGGAACCTCGTCCCAAAAAAGAAGAAGCGCCCAAAAACCCAACCCGGCAATCGCCGAGCGGTTCCCGGCATTAGCGCCACTTTTCCTTCGCTATGCCGCTGCGTCCCCAGCTGCTACAGCCGTGTGAGCTCAATTGTCGGCAAGGAAATCAGCCAGCAAATGCCGGAATTAACGACGCTGGTGTTTTGAGCGAGGATCGGACGCTAACGAACGATGTATCGGAATGGCGGACGCAACCACAGAGATCCTAAATCGAATTCGCGGGCAGTTTCGTGGCGGCAAGTTTGAGCCGTATATAGATTTCATTCAGTTTCCCAACTACAAAAACTTCCAGAAGGATCTGCGCGTTGATTTTGATTTTCCGTTGACGGTTGTAGTGGGCCAGAATGGCTCCGGCAAATCTTCGTTGCTGCATGCTCTCTACGGCGCTCCTTCTGGGTTCTCGCCGGGACGTTGGTGGTTCGGAACGGAATTGGATCCAATCGAGATCGCTGACGAATCAAAATCCAAAAAGAAGCTTTCTGATTCGGAAAAGGCCGCGTTTTGGTACGGTTACCGAGAGAAAGGCAAGCCGCGGGAAGCAGTGAAGATGCGCATCCGCAAGCCGGGCAATCCTGATTATTGGGAACCAAGTCGGCCAATTGTGTCATTCGGCATGAC
>JBLHKS010000033.1:0-46885 GCA_047620505.1 Verrucomicrobiales bacterium
GATGCCGCCCTTGGGCAATTCGATCCGGACGAACTGGCCCGGCTTGTCGGTGGTGACGTCAGCAGCTGCTGCGCCGAGGGGGGCGGCGAGAAAGGCTGCGATCAGGAGATTCAGGAAGTTTTTCATAAACGGGTCTGGAGGTTGGCGGCTGGCCCCGGTTCGATCAAACCGTTTTTCAGCCGGAGCCGAGTTCACGCGCAAGGCGGCCGGAAGCTTGCAGGTTTGGCGACGGCGAAATCTCTATCGAATGCGTCTACATATCGAAGCCGTTGGTTCGATGGAATTGCGATCAATCGAAAGTCGGAAGCGGTTCGACAGGTTCCGCAGCAAGTGCTTCAAGATCGGGAAGTGTCCAGAGAGAAATCGAACCATCATCATGACTGATCGCAAGTTCGTCAGAACTCGGACTGAATTGGATATCCGAATGGTAATCTACGTCCAGAGAGATTTCTTCGGAGGTAAATTCGCTGGGGTGAAAAGCCAGAATCGTGCGGCCAGTTCTAACATCGACTATCCGAATGACAATACTGGACTGGCCAAGTTTCAGGGAAGATCCATCACCGAGAATCACGATCCATCGCCCATCGTCGCTAACGGCCTTTACGGGACTCCAATACTGGTCGCATTGGAATGAGCGCTGCATCACCAACTCTCCGGACTGAAGATCAAAAACACACAACTCACGGCCGCTCCCGAAGGCCCAGGAGCTTTCGGGTATCAGACCGAAGACATTGAAACTGCCAACAACGTTGGGCGTCTCTGTCGAGCTGATCAGTTCAAGATCGACCGCGTCATACCGATTAATCCGATACTTGAATTTCCTTCCCTCAACTTGTTCCCCAGGCAGGATCTCGATCAATTCAGAGCCTTCCGCCGAAACAAGCTGGCTTCCCTTTGACCACAGAAGCAGACTATCTTCGTCGTTTTGAATCGATTCCGGCAGCGCCAATCGCTCCACAGACCGCGATTTCAAATCAAGCTTCAACAATCGACCAACATCATCAATTTCAGTGACGACAAGCACCTGCGAATCGGCAACCCAGAACACGCCAAATCGTTGAGGGTGAAAAAACTTGTCGACGGAAAAAAATATCTTTTCTTCAAATTCCGACACCTCCATGGCGTCAAGGTCGATAATCTCTGCGTCTCCATCAATTCCTAGCCAAATTGCTAGATCGCCGTCCGGTCTGATTGAAACAGGCGCGCGCGTAAGCTTGAACTGCTGGACGGATTTCAGAGATTGGCGATCGACCATTTCACTCCAGATTTCAGGTTTTTGGACTGGCTCAGATCGGTCCAAAAACCCCAAGTGACCTGTGACTCGAATTCGTTCTTCATCCAGATAGAAAATCCTCCCCGCGCGGTTCATTACTAGTTTTAGCCGCTTCGGCTTTAGTTTGAGCCCGTTTTTCAGCGCGGGCATTTCCTGGAGAATTTCCACAACTCTGAGATTGTGCAACAGCACGTTGAAAAGCTCGCGTTCCCAGAATTCCGTCGTGTGCGTTTTCATCAAGGCCCTGATCCGGGGCCAGACGTAATCAACGGTGTCTTTCGGATGCAGCCGAGCGATAAGAAAAGAAAAAGCGCTCGGTGCAAGTGGCTGGTCGGGCGACGCTTCGACCTTCTTAAGAACCTCATCGATTACGAACAGACGGCCGTTTCCGGTCGCATTATCCAATGCGTCAATCCGATTCAGGAGGTCTAATTGTTCTGTGTCCGGATCGTAGATTCGCTCGAAAACTCTGTCGAAAATGAAATCAGACGGAAGGTCCGAAAAATTGGGCATTTCCTCGGAGCGGACGGTTCCTGACAGAAGCAGAAACCCCAGGAGGCTGATCAGCGATTTCATGCCTGAAATCTACGACAAAACGCGCTAAATAAAACCATGACTCCACGAATCATCGCCTGCGCCCTCTCGATTCTCGCGCTGTCGGCAATCGCATTTGAGGACGTGCTCCTCTCATTTGCTGAATCTCAGGCCGCCGCGAAGCAGGCGGGCAAGCCGCTCGCGCAATTCAGCGTCGTCGCACCGAACGCCAAAAACTACCACGCGGAAGTCGTCCAGAAGCACTACGTTCGGCGTTTGTTAGACAACGAGGAATTCGCCGGAATCAAAGGCGCGGTCGTCGGCGAGGGCGGGCAGAAGTTTTTCGAAATCGATGGTCCGCTCAGCGCCGTGCTTTTCAAAAGCGGCTGGCATGACGCGAAAGATCAGCCAATAATCGCGATTCGCGAAGGCGCGAACCCGGGCGTCGAAACCGAACTCGGCTTGATCCTCGCTGAGCCGATCACCGAGAAGGTTGAAAGTGTCGAAGCGCTCAAGAAAAAAGTCCGCGCGCTCGTCCCGGTGATCGAACTCCCAGCCGGCCTTCACAACTGGCCGCAGAAGCCGAAAGCGATCGACCTCACGGCCGCCAACGTCGATTCCGACAACTTCATCGTCGGTACCGCCTCGACCGATCTAACCATCGATCTCGACGCACTTCCGATTCAGCTTTTCCGCGGCCAGCAGTTGCTGAACGAGACGACCGGCGGCGACGCGAAAAACGGTCAGTGGTCGAATTTTCTCCGGCAGGTGAATTGGGCAGTCGAGCAGGGCTACGAACTTGAGCCGGGCCATCTCGTCATCACCGGCGCGCTTGGAAAAATCATCCGGGACGGCGCGGGCTCGTACCGGGCGACGTTTGGAGCGCTGGGCGAGATCGAGTTCGCGCTGGAGTGATTTTCGCTCAGTTTTGGACCGACAATTCGACGTTTGGTGCCAGGTTAGAGATTCAATGTCGGAATCATCCCAGCTTAAGTTTGGCCCAGCTTCTCCCTATCTTGTGGTGGCCGCTGGGCGTGCGCAGATCGCGTTTCTTGAAACGGCTTTCGACGCGAAAATCGTCCACGGGCCGGTCGAAACGCCTGACGATCGAGTTGGCCACACGGAGCTGATGATCGGTGATTCGAAGATCATGTTAGGCGAGCCGCCGGACGGAAATCATTTTCCATCGATGGTTTTTATCGCGGTTAGCGACTGCGATGCGGCGTTCCAGCGGATGCTCGACGCCGGGGCCGAAACCGTGATGCCGCCAACGGACATGGGCGATTGTCGGCAGGGCGGGGCGAAGGATTCGAACGGAAATCAGTGGTGGGTCGGAACGGTAGCGAAATGATTTCTGCTGAGGAACTTTCGCCAGTCGCCGAAACGATGCTCTGGCCGCTCCACGGCCGTGCGGCTGAGGCGAGACGGGCAGACTCGAAGCTTGACGATCCGCTCGCGATCAAAATCGCCGATGCGATCGACTACGACTACGCGGGTTCGTTTGGCGAGCCGGATTTCGGCCACGCGATGCGGGCTCTGGCGATCGACGGCGTGTTGCGCGATTGGATTTCGGCTCACCCGAATGGTCAGGTCGTGGCGCTTGGCGAAGGGTTGGAAACGCAGTTCTGGCGCGTCGACAACGGAACGATTCGTTGGCTGACGGTCGACCTTCCGGACGCGATCAGCTTGCGCAAGCAACTGCTGGGCGGATCCGAGCGGCAGAGCGAATTTGCCGGATCGATCGCCGATTCAAACTGGATGGATCAGCTCGATGAATCGAGGGAGATTTTCATCACGGCGGCGGGTGTCCTGATGTATTTGGATCCTGACCAAGTCAAAAATCTCATCGCGAGCATCGCGGATCGCTTCCCGAATTCCGAGATCGTTTTCGACGGAATTCCTCACTGGCTTTCGCTCATGACCACTGGCGAAGGTTGGAAGAAAACACCGGCTTTCACGATGCCGCCGATGCCTTGGGGTCTCGATCGCGGCGAGATTTCGCAGATCGCCGATTGGCATCCCAACATCGCGGAAATTTGCGAAGTCCCATTTCGAAACGGCCGTGGTTTGGCAAGCGGCGGGATTCGTCCGCTGTTGCGCGGGCTACCCGGATCAACACGGCAAACTCCAGTTCTCGTCCACTTGAAATGTCAGCCGAACTGACCATTCGACCTGCGAAAGTTGAAGACGCCGAACCGCTGTTTCGATTGGCGGTCGAGTCCAAAGCATTCTGGGATTACGACGAAGCTCAGATGGCGATTTTTCGGAAGGAACTGAATTTTTCTGGCGAGCAGCTGGTGGATTTGTCAGGGCACGTGGCCGAGCTGAAAGGAAAACTCGTTGGCTATTTTACCCTCGTGGTTCACTCGAACGAGTTGGTCGAACTGGAGCATCTTTTCGTTGATCCAGCGCTGCTGCGTCAGGGAATCGGCCAGCAGCTGCTGATGCACGCGATCGAGTTTTCACGCGCTCGCGGGCATCGCCTGATGAAGATTATTTCGGATCCGCATGCGGCTGGTTTTTACGAAAAGGCAGGCGCGGAGAAGGTCGATGATCATGAGTCGAGCATTCCTGGTCGAACGATTCCTGTGCTGGAAATTCGTTTATAGAAGGACCGCCGACGTGCAAAAAAAAGGGCGACCCGAGGGCCGCCCTTTGCAAAATTAATCGGGAGCAAATCAGCTCTTCGCGAGATACGCGGAAGTGCTCTCGTGAGTCGCTTGCATCGCGTCCTGACCCTTTTCCCAGTTAATCGGGCAGACCTCGCCGTTTTCTTCGAAGTGGCGAAGCGAGTCGACCATCCGGAGCGCTTCCTTCACGGAGCGACCGAGCGGCAGATTGTTGATGACCTGATGCTGAACGACGCCTTCTTTGTCGATCAGGAAGAGCCCGCGGTAAGCGATCAGCTCGCCCTGCACGGTCAATTCTCCTTCTTCGTCGACGTCGTATTCGCCGGCGAGAACATCGAAAGAGTCGGAAATCGTCTTGTTCGTATCGGCGACGATCGGGTAGGTCACGCCTTGGATTCCTCCCTGGTCTTTCGGCACCTGGAGCCAGCCCCAGTGCGAAAATTCGGTGTCGGTCGAGCAGGCGACGACAGCGGTGTCGCGGGATTCGAATTCAGCGAGCGCGTCCTGGAAGCCGTGGAGCTCAGTCGGGCAGACAAACGTGAAATCCTTCGGGTAAAAGAAGAAGACGACGTATTTTTCGCCAAGGTATTGATCGAGCGAAAACTCGGTTTCGATCTGGCCGTCGACGACAGCTTGAGCGTTGAATGAGGGGGCGGGTTTACCAACAAGAACAGCCATGATTTAAGAGTAGTTTTGAATTAAAATGAAAAACGGGCGAAAGGTGGCAAGCGCGGCTGGTTTGTCCAACGGTTTCAGGCTTTGGGGGACCGAGTGGATTTTTTCGCTGCCCGCTTTCTGGCGGCCTTTTTGGCTGGAGCCGGCTTGCGGGCCTCGAGCATGGTGACGCCTTGGTTGAGTTTAACCTGAATATTCAGCCTCAGGTCGCTTGCTCGTGAATCCAACATGGTCGTCATGCCGTTGAACACGATCGCCGGACGCACCTCACCATAGTAAGCCGAAATCGTCGAGATCACGCCCAACAAATCCGCGCAACTGTCGAGAAAATCGCAGCCATGCCGAATGCTCGCTTCGTCCTGCCAGCGAAACGGATCCTGATCGGTCTGGACGATCGAAACGCGGCTGATCAATCCGTTGAGTTCCTGGATGTAGCCGCGTTCACGGAAAAGTTCCCAACCGAACAGCGCGAACAAAATGACCACCAGGTTGATCGGAATCGCCGAGCCGTTTGCGAGGTCCTCGATCATCGTGCTGCGATCGCTGGCGAGAAAATCGGAAAAGAACGGCCCGCTGCTCTCATTCAGATCAAAGGCCTCCATTGCCGAAAGAGTCTGGCGCGTCGTCGCGCTCTCGCTGACGACGAGATAATTGTCCACGAGATAGCTGTCGATCGGCTTGCCCGGGACTGGTGGATCGGCTCGGCGGAAAAATCCGGGCTCCAGAGTGATTGGTTTGATGTGAGGGAATTTACTCTGAAACACGCCAATCGAACTCGGCTGCATTTGAAACTTTTCCTTTTTCGCGCGGGCGATTCCGGAATGCATCAGCTCGTCAACGGGGTCGATCACGATGAAGATCGCTTGGACGTCTTCAAAACGTTCAGGAATCGGACTTCCCGCTTCGTTTTGCGCAAAATCGCTCCAACCGAAAACCCAGTCCGGCTCCTCCGTTCCCCAGGCTTTAAAAAACTCGATTCCGAGTTCGTGAGAGCCCTGCCCGAGTCCGCCGGTCAGCACGATCGGGCGCTCACCTTTTTTGGGAAACGGGAAAACACCCTCGCGGACAAAAAACAGAACGTGCTCCTGCCGAACGGTTCCGAGCACGGTCATGTCGGCTTCAAGCCGGGTCCCTGCCTGGATGATCGCCATGTCCACTTTTCCCTCTGCCAGCCACTCCAGGCTTTGGTTGGAGCCGCTCGTAGGCTGGAACTCGATCCAGTTTTCAACGGACGGATTTCGCGACTTTGTGATTTCGAGAAGTTCAGTTTCGTGCCCGGTTACGGCGATGACGACGCTGCGTGAGCGCAGAAAATTCGCCCAGACCCAGATCGCAAGAAAAGCGATCAGCGCGAGGCCGATGAAGAGCCGCAAATTGGACAATCGAAAGAAATTTCGCAGCCCACCGGTTCGCGGGCCGACCTGCTCCGCCACTCTGGAAACTGCGTCGGCGATTTCATGAACGCGTTGATTTTCAGCGCCGAATTTTTCGTCATCAGGGGGCAGGCGACTCTGAATCAGAGTCTGGCGCTCCTTCGCCCGCGTCACAATTTCGGTAAGCATCAGGACGCCCTTCATTTGGCCGCTGGAATCGCTTTTTCCGAACAGCCTGAATAAGAGAAGCATGATTACGCGCACGGGTGCTTTTAATGTAGACCTGGGTGGTCAAACAAGCTCAATTTCGCGCCATGATCTGGAAATCCATCGTCACCTTCGCGATTTTGGCCTCAGCAGCTGCTGGCGCTCTCGCTCAAGCTGAGAAGCCGAACATTCTCATCATCACCGTCGACGACATGAGCGCAGACTCGCTCGGCGTGTTCGGTTGCCCGCTGCCGACTTCGCCGAATGTCGACAAACTCGCCGCAGAAAGTTTGCGATTCGAGCACGCGCACGTCGTCGTCGGAAACTGCTATCCTTCGCGCAATGTGATGTGGTCCGGCCGTTACCCGCACAACAACGGAGCCGAGGGTTTTTACCAGGTTCGCGACATCAAATATCCGGTGCTGTGCGATCTGATGAAATCCGGCGGCTACCACACCACGATCCGCGGAAAAGTGACCCACTCGACGCCGTATCAGCCCTACGCCTGGGATCTCATCGCGGACACGCTTCCTGACGGAACCAAAGCCCATCTCAAGGACGTTAAATCCTACGGAACTTCGACGACGATGGGAATCTCAGCAGCGAAGGAAGCCGGAAAGCCATTCTGCGTGATGGTCAACATTTCCGATCCTCACAAACCCTTCTGGAAGCCGAACGATCCGCATCCGACTTCGCGCGAATTCACAACTGAAGAAGTTCCCGTGCCGGGATTTCTTTTCGACGATCCGGAGGTCCGGGAAGAGCTCGTTCTTTATTATAATTCGGTCCGCCGGGCCGATGATGCGGTTGGCGCAATCCTTAAAGCGCTTAACGAATCGGGTCAGCAGGACAACACGATCGTTCTGTTCCTTTCGGATCACGGAATGCCGCTTCCGTTCGCCAAAACCCAGCTCTGGCATCACAGCACGAACACGCCGCTCATGGTCAAATGGCCGGGCGTGACCGAAGCTGGCGCTGTCGACGAAGAGCACATGGTTTCGGCAGTCGATCTGTTGCCGACGTTGCTCGACACCGTCGGGATTGAGCATCCGGATGGTCTGGATGGGCGGAGTTTCGAGCCGCTTCTGCGCGGTGAAAAGCAGGAGAAGCGGGATTACGTTTTTAAAGTCTACAATGAAAATTCAGGCGGCCAGCGCGCGCCGATTCGCGGGGTTCAGACCAAGCAGTTTCTCTATCTTTTCAACCCTTGGTCGGATGGCAAAATGGTTTTCAAAACCGCGACGAACGGAACAGCGAGCTACCGCCGAATGAAGCAAGTCGCGGCGACAAACGAGGCTATCGCGGCTCGACTCGACGTGATGGATCACCGCAGCGTCGAGGAATTTTACGACATCTCCAAAGACCCTGACTGCATCACAAATTTGATCGACAATCCCGAGTATCGCGCGCAGGTCGCCGAGCTTGGATCGGCGATCGAGAAAATCATGACCGACAGCGGCGACCACGTGCTTGCGCCCTGGCAGGAGCGCGCAGATCCGGCGGCGATCAAGGCTTACGTCGAAGCTCAGCAAGAGGCATCGGACGAGCGTCGTGCGAGCAAGCGGAAGAATAATCCAAAGAACAAGAAGAAGGCCAAAGCTAAGCCAGGGAAGGCGTCATGAGCAGGCTTCTTTCCTCGATCCTTTGCGCGGCGTTGATCGCGACGGCCGATGCCCTTGCTGTCATCCCGAGCCTGCCGAGGGACCTCCGGGATGACGTTTGACGCCGTGAGGCTCTGCAACGCCACGATTTCCGCTGAAGGCGTGACCAACGCAATTGATCCACGTTCACCAACCTCCGCTCGTGAGGTCCCTCGGCAGGCTCGGGATGACAATTTGGGGTGGCGTTGGCAAATCGAAACCGAACTTGAAATCGAGCGCCATCCACTCAAGGCGATCCGCCGAAATTTTCACCAGACTGTTGCAAAACTCGTTGGAGTCTCCGCAAACGGACTTGGAAGTCCGTGCTCCAATCAAGTTTCGTCAGGGAAATCAATCGTGGTTTCGAGCGGAGCCCGGATGTCCACATCCGTCTTCACTAGTTTCAGTCGCTGAATGATTCGAAAATCCCGTTGTGTCGCTTGTCAGGCTTGATCTGATCGGCTTTTCTCTTCTTTAAGATGGCTGACAAACTTAAACAGATCGGTGGAGGCGTTTGCGCTCCGAAAGGATTCCAATCAAGCGCGGTCAAGTGCGGGATCAAGAATCCGAAATCGCCGAAACTCGATCTAGCATTGATCTATTCGGAAAAGCCGTGCTCAGCAGCTGCTGTGTTCACTCGAAACCGAATCGTAGCCGCTCCGGTTAAAGTTTCCAAGGCGCACCTTCGCTCGAAACTCCCAAAACATGCGATCCTGGCGAACAGCGGAAATGCCAACGCTTGCGCGGGTCCGCATTCGGTCGATGACGCGCGGGAGCTCGCGAAACTGACGGCTGCGGAGCTTGGAATTCGCCAAAGCCAGATTCTCGTCGGTTCGACTGGGATCATCGGTCAGCGAATGCCGATGGACCGGATCAAAGGCGGGATTCCTGGAGTCGTAAGCGGCTTGAGCAGCGGTGATTCCGATCGCGCAGCCGAAGCGATCATGACCAGCGATACGAAGCCGAAGCAGATCGCAATCGAGGTTGAAATCGGCGGTCAAAAAGTTCGGATCGGGGGAATCGCGAAGGGAGCCGGGATGATCCGGCCTGACATGGCCACGATGCTCGCCTTCATCACGACGGACGTGAAAATTGGCCAGAATGAGCTCATCGCCGCGACTCGCGAAGCCTCGGACGAAAGTTTCAACCGGATCACGATCGATGGCGACATGAGCACGAACGACACCGTTTTCGTTCTCGCCAACGGAGAGGCCGGGAACCGCAGTCTTCGACCCGGCGGCGCTGAAAGCAGGAAATTTCGCGACGCGCTTTGCTTCATAATGCTGGAGTTGGCGAAAATGATCGTCCGAGACGGTGAGCGGGTTACAAAGTTCGTTACCGTCACCGTCAGCGGTGCCCGGACTCAGACTTGCGCGCGGAAAGCGGCCGAAGCCGTCGCCAATTCGAGTCTCGTCAAGTCGTCATGGAACGGCAACGATCCAAATTGGGGCCGCGTGATTCATGCGCTCGGCTATTCGGGCGCGAGCATCGACGAAACCCTGGTCGATATCCATTTTAACGGCCTCAGCGCGGCGGAACACGGCATGACTTCGGAAACGCCGATCGAGGATTTGGTCACTGCGGTTTCCAAGCCGGAATTCAGCGTTTGTGTCGACCTTCATCTCGGAGGTGCCTCGCATGTTGTCTACGCCAGCGATCTCTCGCCTGAGTACGTTGAATTCAATCGCCAGGAGTATTCTGCGGCGCGCGCCAAGGAGCTGGCGGACGATTGAGGGCCGAAGAGGATTTCTTGACAGGTCCACCCGCTCTCGCCGACCAAGGGCGAATGTTTGACTTCACAGTTCTTGGTGGCGGAAGCGCCGGTTACGCGGCAGCGCGGACGGCGAATGATTTGGGCCTGAAAACGGCGGTGATCGACGGGTCTGAGACTCTCGGCGGTCTTTGCATTCTGCGAGGCTGCATGCCGAGCAAAACGCTGATCGAATCGGCCAATCGCAATCGCACGTTGAAGCGGGCGTCGGAGTTCGGGCTGCGCGCGAGCGGGCTGGAGGTCCGGGGCGAGGAAGTGATCGCTCGGAAACGCCGATTGATTGGGGAATTCGCGGATTATCGGCGTGAGCAACTGGAAAGCGGCAAGTTTGAGCTGATTCGCGGTTTTGGCCGATTTCTCGACGCAAATCGGGTCGAGGTTTCGCTGCGCGACGGTGGAAAAGTGGTCGTGGAGTCGAAGACCTGGCTGATCGCGACGGGATCGGAAATTTTTAGTCCGAAGGTCCCGGGTTTGGAAGAAGCGGGCTTCCTGACGAGCGACGACATTCTGGATTTGGAGACGATTCCGGAGTCGATCGTGGTTCTCGGCGGCGGACCGATCGCGCTGGAGATGGCCCACTATCTTGAGGGCGTCGGCAGCCGCGTGACCGTGATTCAGCGCAGCGCTCACACGTTGAAAAGCATGGATTCGGATCTCGCGGAGGTGGTCGAAGAGGCTTCGCGCGAGCGGGGGATCGACGTTTTTTGTGGGACGAGCCTTTCGCGTGTCGAACCTGGAAAAACCGTGGTTTTCGAGCAGGACGGGACGGAGAAATCGGTGACTGCGAGCGAAATTCTGCTCGCCCTCGGCCGCAAACCCGCGACTGGCTCGCTCGACCTAGCAGCTGCTGGCGTTGAAACGGATCGCGGCCGGGTTCGAGCCGAGTCCACGCAGCAGACGACCGCGCCAAATATTTTTGCCGCCGGAGACGTTTGCGGTCCGCTCGAAGTCGTTCATTTGGCGATCGAACAAGGCGAGGCAGCGGCTCACAACGCGGCGATCCAGCTTGGAGTCGTGGATAGTCCGGAAAAGCGAATGGATTATCGCCTGAAGCTGTTCGGAGTCTTCACCGAACCGCAGGTCGCGATGGTCGGCGACACCGAGGCAGAGCTCAAAGCGGCAGGCCGTCGGTTCAACGTGGCCAAATATCCGTTCGATGACCACGGAAAATCGATGGTGATGGGCGAGACCCATGGATTTGTGAAGCTGATCGCCGACGCAACGACCGGCGAGTTGCTGGGTGGTTCGGTCGTTGGGCCTGAGGCAGTTGACCTGATTCATGAGATTGTCGTCGCGATGCATTTCCATTCGACCGCCGCGCAGTTGGCGACGATTCCGCATTATCATCCGACGCTGAGCGAAATCTGGACCTATCCGGCTGAAGAATTGGCCGAAACGATAGAAAACTGAGGACTGCGGTTTTCATCCAGAAAGACTCGGAAATCATTCTGATTACGGTATTTCAGGGCATTTCAGGCGAATCGCGGACGGTTTCCAGATTTATTAGAAGTCTCAGGACTCAGCATGCGGATTTCTGAAGCTTTTGGATATTGACATAGTTCCAACAGGCGGATTTAATTGGCCCGTGCTCAAGCAAATCATTAATCAAGAACCTGCCGGTGCTAAAGGGGCAAAACAAGCTGCTGCTCCTCCGGCTCCGCAAGCCCCTGCGCCAGCAGCCGCTGCTGCGCCCGCTCAACCTGTCGCGCCATCTCAGGCTCCGATGATGAGCGCCAGCAAAAATATTCTCTCCAACGACGTTGAGATCATCGGGAATCTGAAATTCTCGCATGATCTGATTATCGATGGGAAAATTGAGGGTGAAGTCAATTCAGACGGAAATCTCACGGTTGGCGAGAACGCCACGGTCAGAGGTGAGATCAAAACCAAATCCGTCACGGTCTTCGGCAAAGTCGAAGGAAACATCACGGTCACCGACCGCTGCGAGCTGAAATCGCAGGCCCAGCTGATCGGCGATATTCGCGCCGGGACGCTTTCGATCGAAGAGGGAGCCACCTTCATGGGAGCTTCCACCGTCGGCGCTGGAGCAAAAGCGCCAGCCGCGAAACCTCAGCAAGGTGGCGCAAAACCAGCAGCTGCTGCGCCCGCAAACGCCGGCAAGCCTCAGCAAGCCCAAGGCTGACGGAATCGCCCGCCTTTGCGCGGAGTTCCCCAGTTTCGTTCCAGTTTTCGATTGAGCCCCAACTTCCCCCGTTCCAACGCAACCGAAACCAACGAGCAATAAGAATGTGGTTAAGGCGATCTGCCCGCATTGCGGTGCAGATCAGCACGAGTCATCTATTGCGGTTTCGACCTTCTGCCGAAATTGCGGCGAGCACTACAAGCTTGAACCGGCCCCGAAGAAGAAGTCTGGATTCAGTTTTGGCGCGTTGTTTGGGGGCAAGTCCAAAGACAAACCCACAAAGTCGTTTCTGCAGCCTGCGCCCGGGTCTGGATCCAACGACGAAATAGCTGTTCGCGAAACGAATGATTGGGAGGAGGACGTGGCCCCGGCGGCAGCGCCTCCGTCTCTCGAAAACACGGCTCGAATTCAGCTCGAACGCCCGGGTGACGATTGGTCAAGCGGGCATCAGCTTACCTCAAGCGGGCACGTCGTCGTCGAGGGGCCATCTGCTCTTCCGCCTTCCGGAAAGATTCTAAAGGAGCGAATTCCTTCTCCGACTGATCGCGCGGTTCCTTGCGTTGATTGCAATACGATTCTTTACGTAAGCGAGCACGCGAGTTCTACGATTTGTCCCCACTGCAGCGCCTACTGCAGCCTCCAGGACTACGACATTCGAACGCATCGTCGCGAAAATATCAAAACGCGTGGCGACGTCACGATTCACAAGAAATCTTCGCTGACCGCCAGTGCTTTGGTGTGCAGCAACCTCGTTGTCTACGGGCAGGTTTCGGGGCAGATCGATTGTGCCGGCGAAGCGATTTTTCGTTCATCGGGCAAGGTCATCGGCAGCATGCGCTGCAAGCATCTCAAAGTTTTCAAGAACTGCGAGCTCCAATTTTTGCCCGGGATTCGCGCCGAAAGCGCAACGATCGATGGCTCGGTGATCGGCGACATTATTTGTGAAGGAACGATCACGATCGCCAAGACCGGCGCGGTGATCGGCGACTGCATCGCCCCCGCGATCAAACTCATTGACGGTGGAACGCTTTCCGGCCAAATGCGGATCATGAAGCCGGACAAACAGCTCGAAGAAGACTACGCCCGTCGGGCCCATCAGGCCAAGGCCGAGCTTTTTGCCGACGGCGACGAGCCGACAGATGCGGACGCCGCGAGTTGATCGTTCCAGCAGCTGCTGGTTTCGATGCGCGTAGCTGAGCGCTTGTGTTTGAGTCCGGATTCGGCCAGAATTTCGGCATGAAGCAAAACTGCCGTATTCTTTTGGCCCTGACTCTGGGAGCGATGCTACCCTCTCAGCTCAGCGCAGAGCAATTTCTGTTCCTCACTTCAAAGGACAGCGAACTTGTGAGTTACGCGATCGATGCTGAGAGCGGAGCGCTCAAGCCGCACGCGACCTTCGATCTGCCCGGGACTGGCGGGCCGATGGCGATCTCAGCCGATGGCGAGATCGTCTACGTTGAGTCTCACCTCAAAAAGGAAGGCGAGCAGAGACCTTCCGCGCACATCGCTACTTTGAAAAACAGCGGAGGGAAGTTCGAGAAGCTTCACGTTGCTCCAGTGAATCTCAGGTCGCCTGGAATTTACGTTGATGCTACGAATCAAGTTTTGCTCGGCGCTCACTACGGGGAAGGCGCGGTCAGCGTCTGGAGGATCGACAAATCGCGGAACTGCACAGGCGAGTTAGTCGATCACCACGTCACTGGCGAAAAAGCGCATTTTGTGACGACCGATCCGAGCAACCGCTTCGTCTACGTTCCTCACACGGGTGCCAACGCGGTGTTTCAGTTTTCTCTGGATCCTGCGGCCGGAAAACTCACGCCGCTCGACCCGCCAACGGCCCCGGGCCCGGATTCGGATCACCGATATCATGAGCCTCGTCACTACGCCCATCATCCAACGTTAGAGATGGGCTTCACCTCAAACGAGAGCGGTGGCGGGATCAGTTCATGGAAATTCAACAAGCAAACCGGAGTCCTGACATTGAACGAAACGCTCAACGCGCTCCCAGCTGGATGGGAAGGCGGCAGCGCGGCGGCCGACATTCACATCACGCCGAATGGCCGATTCGTCTACGTTTCCAATCGCGACACGCGAAAGCTTGAAGAGGGTCAGAAGTCCGGTTGCACCTTGGCTGGATTCGAAATCGATCTTGAAACCGGAGGACTGAAACCGATTGGCCATTTTCCGACCGAATATTTTCCACGAGCTTGCCGAATCGACGACACCGGCAATTTTTTCTTCGCCGCCGGCCAGAAATCGGACAAGCTCGCGGTCTACCGAATTAACCAGGAAACCGGCGCACTCAAGCGGATCGGAACTCACGAGACCGGCACGGGCCCGATCTGGATCCTTTGCTGGACAAAATCGTGAGGCGCTTCCTGATTTTCATATTCGCCTTTTTCGCCGCCAGCAGCAGCTGGTCTGCTGACGACGAATTGCCGCTTCCCGAGCGTCTCCGTTCGGTTGGCGGCGTCGAAACCTCGCGAGTCATCGGTCGGCCGGATCCTCCGCTTCCCTTCACGGTTGAACCCGTGCTTCCCGATTTCCCGATCCCGAGGCTGATCACATTCCGCTTCGAACCTGGAACGGGTCGGATGATTTATGTCGTTCAGGCCGAGGGCGAAAAAGGGACTCGCTTGCGGCGTTACGATTTTGAAACCGGAACTGCCGAAACTTTGCTCATGGGGGACGAGTTCGTTTACGGAATGACGCTGCACCCTGACTTTGCCACAAACGGCTTTGTTTATCTCGGTAGTAGCGGCCCGCGCTCTGGCGAACGCGCGGACTGGCGGGCTTTGGTTATCCGGTACACGATCAAGCCGGATGGCCCGATCGATCCGGACAGCGGTTTCGAAATCATGCAATGGCCCTCACGCGGCCACAACGGAACGGCGCTTGAGTTCGGCTCCGACGGCATGCTTTACGTGACCAGCGGCGATGGAACGAGCGATTCGGACACGGACCTGACTGGGCAACGGCTCGACTTGATGTTGGCCAAAGTCATGCGGGTCGATGTCGACAATCCGGCTCCTGGAAAGGCTTACGCCGTGCCACCAGACAATCCGTTCGTCGATCATCCTGGTGCGCTACCGGAAACTTGGGCCTACGGATTTCGGAATCCGTGGCGAGCTGCCTGGGATCCGAATCTGGATCGACTCTGGGTCGGTCAAAACGGACAGGACCGCCTTGAGCAGATTTATCTGGTCGAAAAGGGCGCAAATTACGGTTGGAGCGTCTACGAAGGCAGTCGCATTTTTTACGCCGAACGCGAACTTGGCCCGACGCCTCACACGCCGCCAACTTTTGAGCACGGTCATAACGAATCGCGCTCGCTCACGGGCGGCTGCGTTTACGTCGGCGACAAGCTTCCTGATCTCAAGAACGCCTACGTTTACGGTGACTACGCAACCGGGAAAATCTGGGCCGGCAAACACGATGGCGAAAAAGTCACCTGGCATGCGGAAATCGCGGACACGAGGCTGGGTCTCGCCGATTTCGTCCAGTCGCCGGATCAGCAGCTGCTGATCGCAAATTATCAGACTGATGAAACCGGCGGTCTCTACCGGCTCGTCCCGCGTGATCCAGAACCGCACGACGGAACATTTCCACAAAAACTAAGCGAATCTGGACTTTTCCGCTCGGTGGTGGATCACGAGGTTGAGCCGACGCTGCTGCCGTATTCCGTTAACGTCCCGCAATGGTCTGACGGCGCATCTCACGAGCGCTACGTCGCGTTGCCAGCTGAAGATCCGCACTTCGTTTACGGTGCTCGCCGCGGCTGGGACACGCTCGATGGCGCTGTCGTTCTTCAATCGCTCAAACTCGGTGATCGCTGGGTGGAAACGCGAATGCTCACCCGAAATCAAGGTGAATGGGTTGGTTATACCTATGAGTGGAATGAGGAGCAAACCGACGCCGAACTTGTTCCCGCCGAAGGCAAAGATCGCGAGATCAACGGCCTGACCTGGCGCTTTGAGAGTCGCGCGAACTGCATGGTGTGCCACAGCCGCTCAGCGAATTATCTGATCGGCTTGCGAACCGGTCAGTTGAATCGGGATCACGATTACGGCGGTGGTTTTGTAGCCAACCAACTTGCAGTGATTGATCAACTCGGCCTCTTTCGCAAAAAGGGCGACCCGCCTGGCTCTCCTTCGCCGCTGCGAAAACCACCGACTGAATTGGAGCGGCTCGTCGATCCGTTTAATCCTGACGAAGATCTAAATCTCCGCGCTCGAGCCTTCCTCCACGTCAATTGCGCTCACTGCCATGTCGAGTCCGGCGGAGGAAACTCAATGATCAATCTTAGCGAATTTGTTAAGCCGGAGGCGATGCGAATCTTCAACGAACCGCCGAATCATGGAACTGCCGGCCTGGCCGAAGGCGCGAAAATCGTTGACCCGGGTGCGCCCGGAAGTTCGGTTCTTTTTCATCGGGTTTCCAGCGCCGGGAAAACGCAAATGCCGCCGATGGGACAGACCGCGCCTGATCCGCGCGCGATCCCGTTGCTGATCCAGTGGATTTCGTCGATTCAGGATGAGTTCGCCGAAGATGAAGAGTAAATCGCTCGCTGAACTCTACGGGAAAATTGAATTCCCGATTGGGTGTTGATCCCAGCAGCTGCTGGACTACGATCCGGCTCGAATCAAACCCGAGACGGTCGCTGGTTGGGGTTTCGGCCCCGGTTAGAGGAAAGTCCGGACACCGCAAGGCAACATGCCCGATGAAAATCGGGGAAGCGGGGGTGAAAGCCTTCGTTGACGGAAAGTGCCGCAGAAAATATACCGCCACGTCCTGCTTCGGCAGTACGGGGTAAGGGTGAAATGGTGGGGTAAGAGCCCACCGCTCGGAGGGTGACCGAAGAGGCAGGGTAAACCCCATGTGGTGCAAGACAGAACAGGGCAAAATCGGGCAGTCTGTCCGGATTCCGCTTCGGCGGGAATATGCTCGGGTAATAGTCGCACCTCGCGCAAGCGGGGAGGGTCGGGACGCGTTTTGCGCGGTTCGGCGCTAGATAAATGATCGTCATTTCGCTTACGCGAAAGACAGAATCCGGCTTATGACGGTTTGATTCGAATTTACTCAAAAACGGCCCTGAGGCCCTCACAAGTTTGAAATAAAGCCGGTTGACCTGGTGCGGCGGAGCCCTAGACTCCGCGCATGCTCAGCTTGGACGACTCGCCTACGACGGCGGCGCGGAACGGTTCCTCCCCCAGCCAACCCAAAAACGGATCGCGTTCTGCCAAAGGCCGCTCTCCACTCGTGTTCTTTCGCGAATTTCTGCAGAAGCCAAAAGAGGTCGCGTATATTTTTCCGAGCTCTCCGGCTCTTGAGCGGAAAATTGCTCGTGTCTGCGAACTTTCGGAAGCCAAAATCGTAATCGAACTCGGCCCGGGCACTGGAGGCACGACCCGCGCGCTGCTTCGCCAGATGGCACCGGACGCCACTCTTTTGGCGATCGAAATCAACCCGCGATTCGCTGAAGGAGTTCGCGAAAGCATCGACGACCCGCGCCTGATCGTCCACACGGGCGACGCCAGCAAAATTGATGAGGCACTCGCCGAGCACGGTCTCGATGCGCCTGAAGTCGTCGTTTCCGGAATCCCATTTTCCTGCATGCCGAAAGAAATTGGCGAAGCGATTCAGATTTCGATTCGCGAAACGCTCGCACCGCACGGCCGCTTCGTTGCTTATCAGCTTCGAAGCGTTGTCGCCAAAATTGGCTCGGAAATTTTCGGCAAACCCAAAGTCAGTTGGGAACTCGCGAATTTTCCTCCGATGCGGATTTTCCGTTTCGATATGCCTTCACAAAACGGCCAGCAGCTCAATGGAAATGGCCACGCAAACGGAAACGTAAACGGACATTGAATCCTGCTTGCGTCCTGCGCAGCACCCGCCATCTTCGTCGCCGATGAATCGAGCCATTCTCGCTCTGGAAGACGGTCGCGTCTACGAGGGCACCTCTTTCGGTGCCTCCACTACGGTTTCTGGTGAGGCGTGTTTTAACACGTCGATGACCGGCTATCAGGAAATCCTGACCGATCCCTCTTATCGAGGACAGATCGTAACGATGACCTATCCGTTGATCGGAAATTACGGCGTGAATTCGGCCGACGCCGAAAGCAAACGACCTCACGTCCGCGGATTTGTCGTCGAAGAGCTCTGCGAAATTCCAAGTAATTGGCGCTCACAGGAGAGTCTCGATTCCTACCTGAAAAGATGGGATATTCCGGGTGTCCAGGGCGTCGACACTCGCGCGCTGACCAAGCAGCTGCGAACGGCTGGGGCGATGCGCTCGGTCCTCACCAGCGACCAATCGATTTCTCCTGAGCAAGCAGTCCAGATGGCCAAATCCGCTCCGCCGATGGCCGGCAGCGACTTCGTCAAAGAAGTGACCACGGACGAAAACTACGTTTGGGATCAGTCCGATACCGAGAGTCGCGAGTGGACTCTTTTTAATCCGGGCGAAAACAAAAGCCAGCAGGTGCTGGACGAGCGAGGTCAAAGCGTAAGGCCGTTGCCGGAGGCGAAGTATCACATCGTGGCTTACGATTTCGGCATCAAATACAATATTTTGCGTCGCTTGCGCCAGAACGGATTCAAAGTAGACGTCGTTAAAGCGAGCACGCCGGCAGAAGAAGTTCTGGCGCGCAACCCGGACGGAATTTTCCTTTCGAATGGCCCCGGCGATCCCTCCTCGCTTGACTACATTCACACCGAAATCCGCAAGCTCGTTACGAAAAAGCCGATCTTCGCGATCTGCCTTGGCCATCAAATCTTAGGACACGCGTTTGGCGGCAAAACCTTCAAGCTGAAGTTTGGTCATCGCGGCGGAAACCAGCCGGTCAAAGATCTCCGAGATGGACGAGTCGCGATCACCTCGCAGAACCACGGTTTTGCGGTCGACGACGACGGTCTTCCTTCGAATGTCGAG
Organism: Verrucomicrobiales bacterium; assembly: GCA_047620505.1. GTDB lineage: Bacteria > Verrucomicrobiota > Verrucomicrobiia > Verrucomicrobiales > DEV007 > JBLHKS01. Next base: position 19,178 of record JBLHKS010000033.1, read on the forward strand.
GTGACTCACATCAATCTAAACGACAACACGGTCGAGGGGATTCGGAATCGAGACTACCCAGTTTTCAGCGTTCAGTACCATCCGGAAGCTGCGCCTGGGCCGCATGACGCGAAGTATTTCTTCGAAGAATTCGCAGCTCTGATCGAGTCGACTCGCTAGATCGCGATTTTTCTGAATCAGCAGCTGCTGATTTAATCGGTCTCGCTTTTCGCCGTCTCGTGCACGTGACCGGGAGCGCGGTGATGGCCAATGATGTCGTGCAGCACGAGGTAAACCAAAGGGATGAGAATCAGCGTGATCGTCGTCGCGAAAATGATTCCGAACGCGAGCGAAACGGCCATTGGAACGAGGAACTTGCCTTGAATGTCGGTCTCGAGCAGCATCGGCGTCAGGCCGGCGAACGTGGTTAGCGACGTCAGCAGAATCGGGCGGAAACGGGCTGCTCCAGCTTCGGTCGCGGCTTTGATTATGTCGTTACCTTGGGCGCGTTTGCGATTCACGTAGTCCACCAGGACGAGGCTGTCATTCACCACAACTCCAGCCAGGGCGACAATCCCGCACATCGACATAATGCTCATGTCGTATCCCATGATGATGTGCCCGAAAACTGCACCAACGAGGCCAAAAGGAATCACGGACATCACGATCAGAGGCTGAACGTAAGAGCGGAGCGGAATTGCCATGAGCACGTACATTGCCAGCAACGCGATCAGCGCTTTCATGCCCATTTCGCCCAAAGTCTGACGCTGGTCTTTCTGTTCGCCCTGAAAAGCGTAGAGCACGCCTGGAGGGAGTTTCGTTAGGATGCCCTCCGGTTTTTTCTCAGCTGGCTCGGCCCCAAAGAGAATTCCAATCCGCTCAAAAAGCCCGGGAAGTCCGTCTTTTCGAGTGATCGATTCGACGACCTGGTTGGCTGTCGTTTTCGTGTTCTTATCGAGATCAGCCGTGATTTTGATCGCGCGTCGACGGTCTGAGCGCTGAATCGTTGCGTAGGATCGCCCTAACGTTGCGCTTGCGACCTCGGAAAACGGAACCTCCGCTCCGTCCTTGGTTCGAATCTTGATGTTGTCCAGATCGGTTAGCGAAGCGCGCTCATCACGCGGATAGCGAACGAAAACCCGGACTTCGTCTCGCCCGCGCTGCAGCCGCTGGATTTCGTCGCCGTAAAAACCCTGACGCGTCTGCCGCGAGACGTCTTCCAGCCGCAGATCCAGCGCCTCGGCACTCGGCAGAATTTCCAGCTTCAATTCGCGGTTTCCCGCCCGATTGCTGCTGGCAATGTCTTTGACTCCATCAAATTCCCCCAGCGCCGTCTTCACTTCCTCAGCCGCAGCTTCGAGGGCTTCGAGATTCGTTCCCGTTATCTCCAGATCGATCGCGTTTCCTCCGCCTGCCGCATCCGCAGAATAAGTCAGCTCGACTGCGCCTGGAATCGGACCTGTCAGTTCTCGCCAGATCGAAATTACCTCAGATCCTGTCAGTTTTCGATTCGTCGCCGACTGAAGTTCGATCGTGACTTCGCCAACATGAGAAGCGCGCGGCGGACCGCCTACACTGTTGAAACTGATCTGAAACGGCTGCTGTCCAACACTGGCGAGCATGTGTCGAACGATTGGATTTCCGGAGTTGTCCTTGTATTTTTCCTTCAGCTCATCGGCAGCATTTTCGAGCCTCGCGACAGCAGCTGCTGTCGTCTCAAACGGAACGCCAATCGGCATCGTAACCTTTGCCGTGATGATATCGGCTTCGACTTTAGGGAAGAAAACGAAGCCTACCCAACCTGTCTTGATCGCAGTGATGACCAAGGCGAAGATGCAGACGAATCCAAGTAACACCGGGTATCGCATCCGGAGGCATGCGCTCAAAACGGGCCGATAAAATCGATCGACGAACCGCTCCAGCCCGCCTGAGAAAACCTGTTGAAAACGGATGATTCGACCAGGCTTGTGGTCTGGGTCGTAGGGTCGGAGGCACGAGAGGTGCGAAGGTAAAATCAGCTTCGATTGAACTAGCGAAAACAGCAGTGTTGGGATGACGATTAGCGGAATGTTAGGCCAGATTTTTCCGCTGACACCGCTCAAGCCGAGCATTGGCGTAAACGCGACAATCGTGGTGAGCACTCCAAAGATGACAACCACGCCGACCTCGTGCGTTCCGCGTGGCGCCGCTAACTTCGGGTGCTCGCCTTTTCGGATTCGGCTGTAAACATTTTCGCCAATCACGATGGCGTCATCGACCACGATCCCGAGAACGAGAATGAATGCGAAGAGCGAGATCATGTTGATCGAAACCCCGGTGTAGGGCATCACCATGATCGCGCCGGCGAACGAAACGGGAATCCCGATGGTAACCAAAAGAGCTAGCGAAGGCCGAAGGAAAAGCGCGAGGACGATGAAAACCAGAATCAGCCCGAATATCGCATTTCTGCCGAGAAGCTTCATCCGGCCATCGAGAAAGACCGAGTCATCGCGCCAGATTTCCAGTCTCACGCGGTCCGGCAGCTCCTTGGGTGCCACTTTGTAAACGTAGTCCCGGACAGATTGGGCGATCTTTAAAGTATCCTGATCACCGACGCGGTAAACGTTGATCAGCATCGCCGGGCGATTGTCGAATCGCGATTCAAGCGAGTGCTCCTCAAAGCCGTCGCGAATCTCCGCGATGTCTCCGAGCGAAACGCGTGATCCGTCCTCTCGAGTAACCACGGTAATCGTCTCAAATTCGCGGGCGGTGTAGCGTTTTTGCTCAGTCCGAATCAGCACCTCTCCGGACGTGGTCTGGATCGAGCCGCTGGGAAGGTCGAGAGACGAAGCGCGGACAGCGGCGGAAACCTGGTCGAATGTCAGGCCGAAATCGCGCAGCGTGGATTCGGAAACCTCGATCGAAATTTCGTAGTCCCGAACGCCGGCGAGAGAGGCCTGAGTAACTTTCGACGGACCGTCGTTGTAGGCGAGCAGGCCGTCTCGAACACGCTCGCTGAGCCGCCGCAGGGTCTTTTCATCGGTCTTGGCGGAAACTGCAATGCTCATCACCTGAGCCTTGATCACCAGCTCTTCCAAGCTGGGTTCCTCAGCTTCCTCAGCAAGGTTTTGAACCGCGTCGATCCGAGTTTTGACATCGCTCATCAGCGTGCGGATGTCGTAGCCGGATTTGACCTCGATCGTCACCACGCCCTGGCTTGGAGCCGCCGTCGAGCGAAGGTGATCGATCCCGTCAAGATCCTGAATCGCCTCTTCAATCGGGATGATCACGCCCTTCTCGACTTCTTCCGGCGTCGCATTTGGAAAGGGCACCGTGACGGCGACCACATCGATCGAAGTCTCCGGAAAAATCTCAGTCTTCTGGCCAAACCACGTTCCCAAGCCAAGGAGAGCGATGATCACCATCAACGAATTGGCGGCGACGTGATTCTTCGAAAACCACTGGATGATTCCCTCCATATTCTATTCGAGCACCGGACTCTGGCTTTCGGTTTTCGGTTCTTCGACCGCTGGTTCTTGGACGTTCACCTCCATCCCTTCGATCACCGCCTCCATCGCCGTCATGCAAATCCGGTCTCCGGCTTTGAGCCCCAAATTCACGAGAGCGTCGTCGCCTTCGCGGCGGATCACTTTCACAGTTCTGAATCGAAGCAGATTTTTGCGATCGACGATGACCAGTTTATCCGGCTCATAAAAAGCGCTAAGCGGCACGCGAAAAATCCCTTCCAAAGTCTGCCCTTCAACTTTGGCGCTGACGAACAATCCAGGTTGAAGCCAGTCTCGATCGTTGGAGGCGACCTGCGCGACGATGCTGACTGAGCGGCTGTCGCGATCGATCTCGCCGGTCTGACGAACAACCTCGCCCGTCCATTTCAGCGTTTTCGTTCCTACATTCGTTTCGAGCCAGACCATCGGTTTTCGGTCTTCCGAACTTGAAGCGACGAAAGCGTAGTCAGACAGCGAAAGCGGCAAAATCAGCTCGTAAGGCGAAGCCGCGTAGACTTCGGCGACCGGAGCAGCTGCTCCGAGGTAGGAGCCAACTTCGGTGTAGATTTTTCTGATGCGAGCCGGGTAGGGGGCGACGATTTTCGTCCGCTTGACGTCGTGTTCCGCCTTCTTCACCGCTGCCTCGGCTGCCAGCACGCGAGCTGCCGCGCTTTTGAGCTGGGGAACGCGGAGGACCAGATCGCCCGGATCGCCTTCAAGCCCGAGTTCCTGCCAATCACGCAGCGCGCGATCGGCCTGCGCCTTCTCCAGGATCTCAGCCAGCTCCGCGTCCGCCAGTCGAGCACCTGCCTCAGCGGCCGCCGCTTTGAAATCTGAATCGTCGATCTGAAGAATAAATTCTCCCTCTTTGAACTCGCCACCGGCTCTGTACTTCTTCGAAACTGAAGTCACTCTCCCTGGAACCTCAGCTGCGATCAGGCTCTGCTTCTCTGGCGCGATCAACCCCTGAGTCGTCAACTTCAGCTCAACCGACTGTGGCTGAGCTTCAAGGATATCAATTGTTGGCTTAGCATCCTCTGCGTCAACTTTTACAGGTTCCGGAGCCGACAACACCAGGATCGTCCCGACCCCGCCCACAACGAGGACGATCCCGATACAAATCAAAATCTGGTGCCAAATTTTCATCCTTTTCCTTTCGTCTACGTCTCTCGATCAATCCCGGGCGCGGAAATCTCCTCCCAGTGCCGTGTGGAGGTCGATCCGATTTGTCAGCCAGTCGCGTCTCGCATCAACCAGTGCCGCCCTTGCTCCGATCAAACGCTCCTGAGCGCGCAGCAGAGAATTGATCGCGCCGTCCTCGCCGTCGCCCACCGCGTCTCTTGCTCGATCGACTGCCTTCTGACCATGCTCGGCCGCATCGCGGTAGGCCTCGACTCGCTTGCGCTGAAACTCTTCGGATGCGAGCGCTTCTTCGACTTCGCGAAACGCAATCAAGACAGTTTGCTGATAACCGGCAAGCTCGCTCTCTGAATTTGCCTGGCGGATCTTGACGGTTTCACGCAGGCGTCGGCCTTCCAGAATTGGCTGAGTGACGCCGCTGGCGAAGCTCCAAACGGTGAAGTCGCTGTTGAGAATTTCTTCGAGATCCGGAGTGCCAGTTCCGTAGTTTCCTGTGATGTTGAACTGCGGCAGAAGGCTCCGTTTAGCTTCGAGAACTCGCTTGTCGGCTGCGGCTAGTCTGCGTTCAGCCGTGCGGACATCGGGGCGGCGATCGAGGAGGTCAGCGGGTACACCGGTTGGTGGGCGGCCAGGCATTTTCGGCAATCCGCCTGCTCCGGCAAGCTCGCCAGCGGGATAGCGGCCGAGGACGATATCGATCTGCTTGCGGAGACGAACAACTTGCTCGTTACGCAGCTGAACGACCGCGAGAAGCGAATCTTCAGTCGCGCGGGCCTGCTCTAACTCGGATGCGCTGCCGGCCTGTCCGAACTCGATTGCGTTCTCAATCGTTTTCACGTTGTCAGCCGCCGATTCCAGATCCTCCTCAGCCAATTCCAGCTGCTCGTGCGTCGCCAGGAGCGTAAACCAGGATCTCGCCGTTTGAGCCGCGATCGAAAGCTGCGCAGCTTCGTAGTCAGATTCGGAAGCCTGCAAATCGGCCAGAGCCGCCGATTTCGCCGCCCGAATTCTGCCCCAAATATCGACCTCCCAGGAAGCGCTCAACCGCAGCCCGAAATTGTTGCTCAAACTGGAATTCACGACCTGCTGACCTCCAGCCCCGAAAGGAAAGCCGATGAAATTTCGCTGACTCCGGCCTCCATCCAGCTCGACGTTCGCCCGCGGAGTCAAGGCCGCTCCGGCGATCACCGCGGTCGCTTCGGCGCTTCGGATGCGCGCGGAAGTCACTTTGAGATCCTTGTTATGCTCAAGAGCCTCGTCGACCAACTTCAGCAGCTGCTGATCGCCAAAAGATCCGATCCACGCAGTATCGGCGATCGGCTTACTCGACGCGTAAGCGGCCCAGCCATCGGGAATCTTCACGTTCAATCGATGCCGAGCGGATTTCGGCGCGGTGACGCAGGAGCTCAGTCCAAGTGCGAGGCACAAGCTGAGGAAAAGAGGAAAAACAGGTTTCATGCGAGTCGTTTGCGTGGAGAAAATCAGCGACTGGCCGGCGCGGTCATGCCTGCGCCGGCAAATTGAATGTGTTCGGCGAGAAGTTTGTCCAGATCGTCAGCGGAGCAGAGGCCGCCGGAAAAAACTTCCAGCTGTTCGTGTTGTGTCAGGGTAAAAAGGAATGCGCCCATGGCGAAATGGACTCGCCAGTGAATTGTGTCTTCGGCGAGGTCCGGCAGGACTCGTTTCAGCGCCGCATTGAAACGCAGGATCACGTTTTCCAAAGCCGGTCGAATCGCTTCCGGTAGCGAACGCCCGGATTGCGTCATGCAGCGGCCAACCAATTTCAAAAACGTGCCACGCGAACGTCGGCTGTGCCTGGCCATGTTGGCGACCGGTCGAATGAGGCTGTCGAGGATCTCGGTTGCTGGAACCGGATCGGGCGCGTGAGCCGCTTCGGATGCCGAAAGCAATTCGAGCCGTTCCACGTTGATTGGCTCAAGATAACGACCGACGACAGCGGCGATCAGAGCTTCTTTCGATCCGAAATGATAATTTACGGCAGCAAGATTCGCTCCAGCATCTGTGGTGATCTGGCGGAGGGAAACGGCGTCAAAACCGTGGTTTGCGAAGAGCCGCTCGGACGCATCGAGAATCCGCTCCTTGGTGTTGGAGAGGTCGAGCTTGGCAGCTCGATTGAGGGTAGCGGTCGTTGGCGGCACGAAAGTAAACGAGTGTTTCAAACGAACGTTTGAATGAAAGCGGCCTTCGGTCAAGCGAAGATGTTTACGTTCATCTGTGGATTTCAGATGCCCGGAATTGCGCGGCTTCAGCCGGTCGGCGTCCAACCAGTTTTGAATTCAGCGAGCCTGCCCGAATCTCGAAGCAGTTGCCAGCAAGCTGGGCTGGTTAGCGCAAACTCTCAAGATAAGCCACGAGATCGGAGATTTCCTGGGCCGAAAGTGTCTCTGCCAATCTGCCTGGCATGAGAGAGGTCTTCATCGGCTCGCGACTGGTGATTTCGCCTGTAGCAATTTTGCGATCGAGTCCGCCCGGCGTCTTGAGCGTCAACGATTCGCTCGTCTCGCTGATGATGAATCCGGTTGCCGATTCGCCTGTGCCAAGTTTCACGATCGCGCCTTCGTATCCGTTCGAAATCGTCCTGTCCGGCGTGAGAATGGAATCAAAAAGCGCATCCTTCCCAAGCTTAACGCCGATCTTGGATAGGTCGGGACCGAAGTTGACGAACTCACCCTTGATCTGATGACAGCTCGCACAAACCGCTTTGCCAAAGACCGCTTTGCCTCGCTCCGGATCCGCCTCGAGCCGCATCAATTCGGCGATTGTCGGAAGGCCGGGTGCTGCCGGTTCTTCGACCCCGAACGTGCGCGGAGCTTCGCCTGCCATTTGGCGAAAGCGAGATTTCTGGAAGGCAGCGACGGCTTCTTTGGCGAGGTCTCTGGGAAAATTACCGCCCTTGCCCGCGGCGAACAGCTGGTCGGCACCGGGCTCATTTAACAAGAGCGCTCGGATTGCCGCGAGCCGGAGTTCGCGCTTCTCAGTCGAATCCTTAACCACAGCCAGAAGCAGCTGATTCGTTTTCTTGCCGCCGCCCTTGCCCATCAATTCTATCAACGCCGTAGCTGGTTTCGTTTCGCTGGAGTAAAGCTGTTTCCGCAGCAGCTGCTGGTTCTCATCGAGCAGGCGGATCGCCCGCGGCGCTTCCGGGGAGTCCGGCTTAGCCATTGCGAAATCGAGCAGATTCCGGTCCGCCGTCGAGATTCCCAGCGATTCAACCAGTCGAACGAGTTCCGGTTTTCCGTCCAAGGCCCGGATCAGGCCGGAGACTCGCCCGATCCGTTTGGGATCGCTCGCGAGATCTTCATAACTTAAATCAGAAGCCGCCGCGAAGGTCAGCGCGAGATCTGGCGAATCGAAAATTTCGAGCAGGCCCGCAGTCGCAGCTTCGCGATCAGGCAGAAAATGAAAAGCGCGAACGAATCGTTCGTATGGATCTCTAGCCGGGTCAGCAGCCAGGGCCAACTCCGCGAACAGCGCAGCCGAGTCGGATCCGCGGCTGCGCCAGGCGATTTCGCGGCCACCCGCTCCGAGGTGCCAGGTTTCACCCGCAGCCGATTGCCAGGCAGCCAAGCGCGTGTCCCAACTCAAATCGGCACCAATTCCTAACGCCTCAAGATACCAGCGGTCGGTTCCCTCGTGCTTGAGCGCGAGTTTTGCCCAGAGTTTGTCTGCTTCCGGTCCTGATTCGAATCGTAAGCCGATCGCGCATTCTCGCCGAACGACAACCGAGCGATCCCGCGCCAGAGTCCGGATCACTTTCACGATGTCGAGCCCGCGAGCTCGCGCAATGCGCACGGAGAGTGCCCGAATGTCCTCGTCTTGATCGAATCCAGCCAGCGCGACCGCCTCCGTTGCTTTTCCTTCGAGCGCGGACATCAGCCAGAAACCACGAGCTCGCATTCGGGGATTTTTATGCACTAACAAAGTTCCCAATTCCTTTTGATAACCCAGCTCGCCCATCGCTTCCCAAGCGAGGTAGCGGGTCGCAATATTTGGGCTCTGCAGCGCTTCAATCGCGCCCTTCGCCGTCGAAGTGTCGACTGCCGGAAATTCGTAATCCGAACCCGGGGGCGCGAGGCGATAAATTCGGCCTCGCAGAAGATCGCCCATGCCGTTTCCGCCGACGACCGGATCATACCAATCGGTTATGAACAGCGAGCCGTCTGGTGCGACCGCCGCGTCGACCGGGCGAAACCAGGGATCGGCCTCGCCGTTGATCAAATCGATCATTTCGCCTTTGTAACCCGCGCCTTCCTTCGTTGCTTTGAAAGCGCGAACTTTGCGCGGCCCGGCATCGCAGTGAATCACCTGATTGCGAAAAATTTCGGGAAGTAGCTCGCCTTCATAAACCGTGATTCCAGTCGGTGATCCGGCTCCGCTGATGACGAAATTTGGAACAACGCCAGGGTCGTTCTGATGCCAGTGCCGCTCGGGAATTTTGCTGCTTTGACCCGAGCGCCATTCGCGCCAACCGCCTCCGTCGATTTCATCGCGGTATCCGAAGTTGCCGAACTCCATCACGTAGTTGAGCCGGACACTTTCGTTCCCATCATCATCGTTATCGCTCTGCCAGATTGTGCCGAATGAATCGACTGCGACTTCGTAGTTATTTCGAAAATTATGCCCTAACGTTTCCAGATTTTTGCCGTCGAGATCGCAACGAAAAACCATCCCGCCGTGATACGGCTTCCCTCCATCGCGAACCTCGTTTCCGGCGAGATCCACGACCACTTTGCCACTCGAATCACAAACTTGGTGACCTGCGTTTCCAAAGTTCCAATACAGCTTCCCATCCGGCCCGAAAACGAACGAGTGCGCCGCGTGATCGCTCTGATTCGTGCCGGTGTTCGTGAACAGCAGCTGCTGGTTGGGATCGGCTTTGTCGTCGCCGTCTTCGTCCCGAAAAACGATCACATTCGGCGAACAAGTCACGATCACGCGATCTCCAAGAACCGCGATGCCCATTGCGGAATCGATGTCCTGCCCTTGATAAAAAACTTTCGTGTTGTCGGCCACTCCGTCGCCGTCAGTGTCTTCGAGAATCAGGATTCGATCGCCTTTCGGCCGCGTTCCGCGATTTCCTCGGTAGTTGGTTACCTCGATCACCCAGACGCGGCCGCGGGCGTCGATGTCGAGATTCGTTGGGCTGACCAGAGTCGGCTCCGAGGCGAAAAGAGCCAGCTCAAGACCGTCCGCAACCTCGAGGGTCTCAAGCGCTTGCTCGGGCTCAAGTTGGGCCGATGCCGACAGACAAAACAACAGCGTGGCGGCACCGGGCAGGAGGGAATGACCGATGTTTTTCATGTTTCCTCTGCAAATTATAACGGGTTGAATCCTCAGCGCGAATCAATTACGCATCGACCCGGTAAAAATCCCGGTTTTCCCCGATGAGTCCAATTCCGCCCCAGCAGCTGCTCGATGCCTTAAACTGGCGCTACGCCGTGAAGAAATTCGATTCCGAGCGGAAAATTCCGGCGGAAACCTGGGACGCGTTGGAGAAAGCGCTGGTGCTCACGCCCTCGTCCTACGGGCTTCAGCCGTGGAAGTTTTACGTGATCACGGATCAAGGGCTGAAGGATTCGCTCGTCGCCGCCAGCTACAATCAGACTCAGCCGCGAGACTGTTCGCACCTCCTCGTGATCGCGGTGAAGAAGACGATGGAAGTTGCTGATGTCGACCGGCTGATGGACGCCGTCGCGGAGATTCAGAGGCGACCTCGCGAATCCACCGAGGGGTATCGCAAGATGATGATCGGCGACATCGTCGATGGGCCGCGAGGGAAGGATTCTGAAGGTTGGGCAAAGCTTCAAAGTTACATCGCGCTTGGGAATTTCATGACCGCCGCAGCTCTTCTGGGCGTCGATGCGTGTCCGATGGAAGGCTTCGTGCCGGCGATGTTTGACGAGGCGCTTGGTTTGGCGGAAAAGGGCCTGACAACAGCCGTTCTCTGCGCTGCGGGTTATCGGTCAGCCGAGGATAATTATGCCGCGGCACCGAAAGTGCGTTATGCGCTTGAGGAATTGATCGAGCGCGTTTGATCAGGCACGGCACCGGGTTGTGCACAAACTTTTGCTGCTGTTTCGCAGGCCGCGCGAAGGATGGTTTCAGTCGAATCTTCAATGGTTTCGGTTGAATTTTCGCTTAGCAATCCGATCAGGAAAGCCGCCGTAAAAGAGTCTCCTGCTCCAACTGTGTCCACGACTTTAGTGGGAATGCCTGGCTGATCGAAAGTGGAATTCTCCTTCACGAGCAGCGCGCCGTCTGGACCGCGCGTCATCACGATCAGCTCGAGGCCGAAGTTTTCGCGCAGAGCCTGGAGATCGGAAAGTCGATCACCGTTGCTTTGAATTCCACAGGCACGAGCGACGGCCCCAAGCTCTTCGTGGCTTAGCTTGAGAACGCTGGCGAGTTTGATCGATTCCCGAATCAACTGATCGTCAAAAAACGGGGCTCGCAAGTTGATGTCGAGGATCCGAAGAACGCCAGCTGTCTTGGCGACGTCCAACGCTCGCTGAATCGTCGAGCGCGAAGATTCACCGCGCTGTCCCAGGGTGCCAAAATACACCGCATCGGCCTGGGCGGCTTTTTGCTCGAGTTCCTGCGTCCACTCGAGCTGGTCCCATGCTGAGCCTTCGTGAATCGTAAATTCGTGGTCACCGTCCACGTCGATATCGACTTTGACTTCGCCAGTCGGTGCCTTGGGATCGACTTGGATCATCTTCGTATCGATCTCGAATCCATCTAGAATTCGGATCGCTTCCCGACCGCTTTCGTCATCGCCGACTGCGCTCACCATCGTCACCTCGCCGCCAAGAATAGCTGAGTGGCAGGCGAAGTTCGCCGGTGCCCCGCCAAACCTGGGACCGTCCGGAAAGAGGTCCCAAAGAACTTCTCCAAGTGAAATAATTTTCGGTCGATTCATGATTTCCCCTCAGCAGCTGCTGGTGCCGAATTAACCATTTCCATGAGATTTTCGACTCTGTTTGCGGAGCCGCTTTTCGAACTCAATTTGCGATCGGACCGGCTTTTCACTCCCGCTCTCGCCGTCACCGTTTGCGTGGCGGACCTGGTTGCTCAGGCCGGGGTCCAAGACTCTGGCTTTGACGTTGTCGGCCCACTGAATCTCGAGAAGTTGATCCAATTCGGCTTGAAGCTCAGGATCAAAAACAGGACAGAGAATCTCGCAGCGACTTTCGAAGTTACGCGGCAGAAAGTCGGCGGATGAAAGGAAGTAGCGCGGTTCTCCTCCATTGTGAAACGCGAGGATTCGGGTGTGTTCCAAGAATTTATCGACGATCCCAACCGCCTCGACTTTTGCAGCCTTTTTGCCGCCTCCGGCGACGAATGAAAACATTCCGCGGACGATCATTCGAATCTCCACACCGGCTTCGGCAGCGGCGTAGAGCCGACGGACGGTTTCGACATCGGAAAGGTTATTTATTTTGATCCGGATTTCCGCACGCTCACCTTTTTCGGCGAATTCGATCTCGCGATCGATCATTTTGAAAAGCTCGGCTCTGAGTGAAAACGGCGCGCAAATCAAATGTTTGAGCTTAGGAACTTCGTAGTTTTTGACGAAGAACCGGAAGATCTGCTCCACGTCCTCGCCAATCTCCTGATTGGCCGTCATGAGCATGTGGTCGGTGTAAACCTTTGCCGTATCTTCGTTGAAATTGCCGGTTCCCAAGCAGCTGTAATGACGTAGCACGCCCTTTTCAAGCCGGCTGATCAGGCAGAGTTTGGCATGAACTTTCAGGCCATGAACGCCAAGAATCACATTCACGCCGGCCTTCCGATAACGCGCTGCCCAGGCAATATTCGCTTCTTCATCGAAGCGCGCGGTCGGTTCGACCAGAACCGTAACTTCTTTGCCATTGCGGACGGCCGAAATGAGAACTCTGGCAACGTTGGAACTCCTCGCGAGTCGATATTGGGTTACCTTTATACTACGAACCTTCGGGTCCATGCTCGCCTGTCTAAGCAGGTCCAGAAATCGGTGAAACGAATGATAAGGAAAATAGAGCAGTAAATCCCCCGCGTTGATTACCGAAAACAAGTCTTCGCGGCGGAGTTTTCCGATTCGGGGATGAGGAATCGGCTTCATCGGTTCGTGAAGCAAGTCGTGCCTCCCGAGAGTCGGAAACTTCATCAGATCCTTTCGGTTGTGATAGCGGGCCCCGGGGAATTGCGAGTCGTCCGCGCTGAAATCCAAGGCTTTCATCACGCGATCGAGAAAGCGCGGCGGCATCTCTTGATCGTAGTTAACTCTGACGGGCTGGCCGACTTCGCGCGCCTGGATGCCGCTGGAAAGTTGCTCATAAAAGCTCTCGGTAAAATCGTCGTCGAGAGCAATTTCTGCGTCGCGCGTGAACTTGACCGCGTAGCTGTCGTAGCTCAAATAGGACGTCGAGCCGAATACTTTAGGTAGCCCGAAACGGATCACATCATCGAGGTACATCACGAGCTGCTCTTTGTCGGATTTCGGCATGACGTGAAACCGAGGTTGCTCGCTCGGAATTTCGATCAACGCATGCGCAGGCCAGCCACCGCCCTTCTTCTTCGAAAGCTCGACAGCGAGGTACATCGGGTTGTCCTGAAGCCCGCGCAAAACTGAATCCGCGCGAACCATGACTGGCATCAGCCTGGGCAAAACCTCCGTTTCGAAATATTCATTCAGCGGCCCGATCAACTTCTTGGGCGCCTCCTTTGGCCGGATCAGTCGAATTCCCTCGGTGCGAAGTTTTTCGAGAATTTTGGCATAGGCCGTGTTGAACTCTTCAGACTCGCTTTTGAGGATCTTGTTAACCTGGCGGAGCGTCTTCTTCGGATCGGGAATCCCGATTTCCTCGTGTGGTAACTCGAGCGAAATGATCCTTCGCAACGTGGCGACGCGGACTCGGAAAAACTCATCCAGATTCGAGGAATAAATTCCCAGGAACTTCAGCCGCTCAAGCACCGGGACGTCTTCGGACTGAGCCTCCTGGAGAACCCGGTTATTGAATGAGAGCCAGCTGACTTCTTTGCTGCGAAATGGGATGTCGATCATGATTTCCGGCCCGATCCGTTGCCGTCATTCGCTTTCGTCTTTGCGAAACTCGCCGCGCCAACGACAACGGCGTCGTCTCCAAGTTTTGCCTCCCGAACTTCGACTTCCTCGGCCAGGGCACGGCTTGCGAACTTGTCGATTCCCTTGCGCACGCCTCGAAGGAAGAAATCCGGCAGTTTCTCGACCAAGCCACCGCCTAGCACAACAACATCCGGCCCTAACAGATCGACGGCACCGGCAATCGCGATGCTCAAATAATGAACTGCGTTGCGCACGATTTTCTCAATCGCTTTGTCGCCGCCGGCGATACTTTTGGCGATCACGCCGCTCCTGATTTTCTGAATGTCGAACCCTCCAGCTTTCATCAGATTCGGCGCGTTTCCGCGATAAGCCTCAGCAGCTGCTGCGCTCGCGATTCCCAGCCGACTGCAAATCGTCTCCATAACCTGTGGGCTCCCCTTGTCTCCCAGCAGGCCAGCCGTGGGAAAATGCAGGTGGCCGATTTCCATGCACGAAGCGCTTTTCCCGGTCAGCAGCTGCCCGTTGATCACGCAACCGCCGCCGATTCCAGTCCCTGGAAAAACCGCCAGCAACGTACTCGCTCCCTGGCCCGCGCCATGGGAATATTCGCCGTAGGCTCCGGCATCGACGTCGTTCAAGATCTGCACCGGCACCTTGAAATGATCTTCGAGAATTTTGCCGATCGGCACTTCGCTCCAACCCAGATTCGGTGCCTCGCGAAGAATGCCTTTCCTCATGTTGACCACGCCGGGACAGGCCATCCCGATCCCGGCGAGACGCTTGCGGTCGTCACCAGCCACTTCCTCGATCGCTTTGATAATTCGCGCCAGGCCGCTTTTTGGCCCTTCGTGGCCCAAAGTCGGTGTGCGTTCCTGGCGGATGATTTTGAGATCATCGTCCACCAACGAGGCGAGCATTTTTGTGCCGCCAAGGTCAAAGCCAATCCAGCGAGGAGAAGAAGTCATAGTAGTATATTATATGCCTTCGTTACGAAATCGCAGCCGAAGAGCCAACCACAATTTGTGACAAATATCCCGTTGGCTGTTCCGTATGACCAGAATGAAGCGTTTCCGATTCGTCCTTTACCCTGTTCTTGCTGTCTTGCTGGGATTTGCCGCGTGGCGCGGTTGGAAAGCTCATCGGGCGCGCGAAATCCCCGGAACAATCGCGTCTTTCGGCGGAAAGAATCTCTCGATCCGCCCGGCTGAAAGGGGCGCTTTCTATCTTCAGGGAGACTCTGTTTGGGGAGGCGAGAAAATCGGGGGAAGCGGCGAGACCATTCGATCGGTCGGCTGCACGCTCTGCGCAATCGCGATGGCCGCGACCGATCTTGGCCAGGAGATCGATCCAGGCGCGTTGAACGAGGCGCTGAAGAAAAACGAAGGCTACACCTCGCGCGGCT
Source organism: Verrucomicrobiales bacterium (assembly GCA_047620505.1). GTDB lineage: Bacteria > Verrucomicrobiota > Verrucomicrobiia > Verrucomicrobiales > DEV007 > JBLHKS01. The sequence goes on from JBLHKS010000033.1 coordinate 34,269, forward strand.
GGATCATCTGGAGCGCGGTGGCTCCTTCGTTAGACGATCGTGTCGAGGCAGTTTACACCAAAGAGGTCAGCCATGAATTGATCGATACGCTGCTTGAACGCGGAGACGTTCCGATCGTGAAAATTTTTCTGCCGATGGGAATTCCGCACTGGGTCGCCGTCGTTGGGAAACAGGGAAATGAGTATCTCGTCAAAGATCCATCCTACGGACCTAAGACCTTGGTCAAGCTCTCCGCGCGCGGGCCGCGGATTCACGCCGTTCGTTTCATTCGAAAGAGTTGAGACTGCCTCATTTGAACGTTTTGCCGAGCTTCCGACGGGACAGCAGCTGCTGGCTGGCTTACTCTTTCTGATGCCCGCCCTCGAGCCCGCCTCGCTCTCCGACCCTTCTTCGAATGATGAGATTTTGGATGCGTTCCTCAGTCATCTCATCGACATGGGAATCGAGCCCTATCATCATCAGGAGGAAGCGATCCTGGAGCTGTTCGCGGGCAACAACGTGATCCTCAACACGCCGACAGGATCAGGAAAATCGCTGGTGGCGCAGGCGTTGCAATTTCGGGCGATTTGTCAGGGTCGGCGATCGTTTTACACCGTGCCGGTGAAGGCGCTGGCGAATGAGAAATTTCTTTCGCTGTGCAACACGTTCGGCCCGGAGCAAGTCGGGATGATCACGGGCGACGCTACCGTCAATGCTCAGGCACCTGTGATTTGCTGCACGGCGGAGATCCTCGCCAATCTGGCTTTGCGCGAAGGAGCGGCGGCGGACGTCGACGACGTGATCATGGACGAGTTTCACTACTACTCGGATCACGAACGCGGGATCGCCTGGCAGATTCCGTTGCTGACGTTGCCGAAAGCGCGGTTTCTGCTGATGTCAGCGACGCTTGGCGAGGTGTCGTTTTTCGAAAAGGCGATCACCGACCTGACTGGAGCGCCAACCGCGTTGGTTCAGTCGGACGACCGCCCGGTGCCGCTCGAATTCGATTACAGCACGACGGTGCTCGACGAAAAAATCGAGGAACTGGTCGAGGCCGATCGCGCGCCGATTTACCTTGTTCATTTTACCCAGCGAGCCTGTGCCGAAACGGCGCAGAATCTGATGAGTCGGAATTTCTGCAGCAAAGCAGAAAAAGCCGCGATCGCTGAGGCGCTGCAAGGGGCTGACTTTCGAAGTCCCTACGGAAAAGAGATGATGAAACTGCTTCGGCACGGCTTGGGAATCCACCATGCCGGGTTGTTGCCGAAGTATCGCGTTGCTGTCGAAAAACTGGCTCAGCGCGGGCTCTTGAAGGTGATTTGCGGCACCGATACTTTGGGCGTTGGAGTCAACGTTCCGATCCGGACGGTTCTGTTTACCCAGCTGTTTAAGTTTGGCGGCCAATCGACGAAAACGTTGGCTGTGCGTGATTTTCGACAGATCAGCGGGCGCGCCGGACGCCGGGGGTTCGATGACGTCGGCTACGTGATCGCGCAGGCACCCGAGCATGTCATCGGCAACATGAAAGCGGTTCAGAAAGCCGAGGCAAAAGGCAAAAAGAGCCGCGCCGTGAAGAAAAAACCGCCGGAGAAAGGTTTCGTGAACTGGGACGAAAATACGTTTCGAAAACTGATCGCGTCGCCCGCCGAAAAGTTGACCTCCAGCTTTAATATTCGCCATGGAATGCTGCTCAACGTCCTCAGCCGTCGTGACGAGGATGGTTGTGCGGAGTTGCGCCGAATCATCCGCGAATGCCACGAGCCTCCGAACAAAAAGAAGGAATTGCAGAAGCGGGCTTTCTCGCTCTTTCGTGGCTTAGTCGAGGGAAACGTGTTAGAGATCATTCCGAAGTCGGCGCGCACCGGACCAGCCAAGGTCGTCTTGAATATCGAGCTGCAGGACGACTTCACGATGAACCAGGCGCTGGGTCTTTACCTGCTCGATGCGATCCCTCAGCTCGACCGCGAAGACGTGGAATTCCCGCTCAACGTGATTTCGCTCATCGAAGCAATTCTAGAGGATCCCACTGCCGTGATTCGCAAGCAGGTCGACAAGGCGAAGAACGAGTTGATGGCGGAGATGAAGAGCGAAGGAATCGAGTACGACGAACGCATTGAACGGCTCGAAGAAGTCGAGCATCCCAAGCCAGGAAAGGATTTCATCTACAACACTTACAACGCGTTTGTGGCTGATCATCCATGGGCAAAGGAAGCGTCGGTGAAGCCGAAATCGATCGCGCGAGAAATGTTTATCGAATGGCAGTCTTTCGAAGACTACATCAAATCTTACGGACTTGAGCGAAGCGAAGCCGTGCTGCTTCGCCACTTGTCTGAGGTCTTCAAAGTGCTCGTGCAAACCGTTCCGCCCGCCTTGAAAACCGAGGAACTCGACGAGGTGGAAGAGTTCCTCGAAGAAATCGTCCGTGGAGTCGATTCGAGCCTCATCGATGAATGGGAACGGCTGCGCAATCCGGATTTCGTGCCCGACGAAACGGAGAAGCCTACCAAAGAGAAGAAAGTCGCGCCGATCACTCGAAACCGCGTGGCCTTCACGCGAGCTGTGCGGAACCGAGTATTTAATTTCGTTAAAGAGTTGTCTCGAAATAACCACCAAGTCGCTGCCGAACAGGTGGGAGGAGACTGGTCGGCCGCGCGTTTGATCGAGGCGATGAACGGATTTAATGAAGAGCACGGCTTGATCCGCATGGATCCCGAAGCGCGAAATGTTAAGCACTGTTTGATCGACGAAGCACCCGACAAACGCGAGTGGCGAGTGGAGCAAGTGTTAGTCGATCAAGAGGAACTCAACGACTGGAGCGCTGTCTTTTGCGTCAATCTTGAAGAGAGCGATTCGGCGGGCGAGGTCGCCCTGACATTGCTAGAACTTGGCCCGATTGCCGCTAGCAGCTGCTGATCGCCGCGTGGGCAACATGCGTGCCCGTCGCGAAGCAAGCCTGAAGCAGATAACCGCCGGTTGGTGCTTCCCAATCGATCATTTCTCCCGCTACAAACACGTTAGGAAGCCGCTTGATCATGAGGTTTTGATCGAGCTCGCTCCAGCAAACACCACCGGCGGACGAGATCGCCTCAGCGACAGGTCGAGGGCGCGTGAGCGGAACGTGGCAGTGCTTGACCTCGGTGGCGAGTTGCTCAGCGGACCTCCACGGGCCGCGATCGGGAAGGTGCTTGAGCACAGCACCCGTGGCAGGATCGAGCTTCCAACGGCGGCGAGCTTCGCGGACAAAATTGCGCTTCACCGGCCCCATGCGGGTAACGAGTTCGTCTATGCTCATGTCAGGCCTGAAATCGATGACAACATGCGGAGATGACATCGATCGGATTGCGGGCCCAAGTCGATAAATTGGACCGCCTTCCAACCCGTAGCTGGTGATCACGAGTTCTCCGCGACGGCTCAGATCGTCGGCCGTCAAAAGGAGATTTTTCATTGGTAATCCCTCGGCTTCCTTTAGTAGTAAATTCGGCCAATCGACTTCCCAACCGCAATTTGCCGCGCTCAGCGGGTTGATTGCAACGTCCAGGCTTTCGAGAATGCTCGTCCAATTTCCGTCGGATCCTGTCTGCGGCCAAGAGGCCCCGCCGAGGGCGAGAATCACGGCGTCGTGGCGGCGTGCCAGGGTTTCCTCGCCGCGTTTGAAGGTCAACTCGGTGTCTCGCGCCATTCCGATCCAGCGATGGTTTACCTGAAAGCTGACTCCGACTTTTCGAAGACGCTCGATCCAGCGCCGAAGCAGCGGCCCGGCTTTGATCGTTCCGTTAACCGGGACTGGAAAGACTTTCCCGCTGCTGGCGACGAACGTCTGGATTCCAAGACCGCTCGCCCACTCTCGAAGCTTTCGGTTGTCGAATTTTGAGAGAATTGTTCGCCACAACTCCAAAGGTAGATCAGGGCCTTCGTATTTCGACAGAAAGGGTTCGAAGTCCTCGCCGTTGGTGAGATTGAGACCGCTCTTCCCGGCCACGAGAAACTTCCGCCCAACCGAGCGCATCGCATCGTAGAGCGTCACCTCGGACCCAGCAGCTGCTGACACTTCAGCGGCCCGCAGACCGGCAGGACCGCCACCGATTACGGCAATGTCAGGAGCATTTTTCAAGGAGAAAACCGCTTCGCGTCATCCGAGGATGCCAGCGATCGGATGGGCTTTTTCGACGCCTGTCAGGCGCATGTCGAGCCCTTGGTGGCGGACGGTGAAGCGCTCGTGGTCGATGCCGAGGCAATGCATAATCGTGGCGTTGATGTCGTTGACGTGGACCGGATCTTCGATCGAGCTGTAGCTGAAATCGTCGGTCTCGCCGTGGATGACGCCGCCCTTGATCCCGCCACCGGCCATCCACATGCAGAAGTTGCGGGGGTGATGATCGCGACCGTATTTTTCTTTGGTTAGCGCGCCCTGAGAGTAGACCGTGCGGCCGAACTCGCCGCCCCAGACGACGAGAGTTTCGTCGAGCAGCCCGCGCTGTTTCAAGTCCTGCACGAGCGCGGCGCAGCCTTGATCGGTGTCGCGGCATTGGTTGGATAGTTCCTTGGGAAGGTTGCCGTGCGAATCCCATCCACGATGCATGATCTGGACGACGCGCACGCCGCGTTCGACTAGCCGGCGGGCGAGCAGCGCGCTGGAGGCGAACGAGCCGGGGTTCGTCGCTTCAGGGCCGTAGAGATCGAGCGTTGCCTTGGATTCTTTGGATACGTCGGTCAACTCCGGCACGCTGGCTTGAAGCCGGAAGGACATCTCGTACTGCGCGATTCGTGTCTGAATGTCAGGGTCGCCAATGGACTTGAAACTGCGTTTGTTGAGTTTGCCGAGGGTATCAAGCAAGGCGCGACGGTCTTCGCGATCGACTCCGGGCGGGTTGTCGAGGTAGAGCACCGGATCGCCGCCGGAGCGCAGAACGACGCCGCTGTGCTTACCGGGCAGGAAACCCGATCCCCAAAGCCGACTGTAGAGCGCTTGTCCGTTTGAACCACTGTCGTAGCGCGGCATGAGGGCGACGAAGGACGGCAGATCGCTGGTCTCGGCACCGAGTCCGTAGGACACCCACGAACCGAGGCTGGGACGCCCCGCGATTTCGCTACCGGTCATGACAAAGGTGCAGGCCGGGTCGTGATTGATGGCGTTGGTCCGGACGGTTTTGACGAGCGCGATGTCGTCGACGATTTTGGCAGTGTGAGGCAGCAGCTCGCTGACCCAACGGCCGCATTGACCGTGCTGCGTGAATTCGAATTTCGAGGGCGCGACCGGGAACTTTGCCTGCCGACTGGTCATGGTGCTCAAGCGCTGTCCCTTGCGAATTGAGTCCGGCAGATCTTTGTCGAAGTGCTCCACCAATCCGGGTTTGTAGTCCCAAGTATCGAGCTGCGACGGCCCACCATTCATGTGCAGGTAGATCACCGATTTAGCCTTGGCTCCGTTCGGAAGAAGCGGCAGATCTGGCAGCGCCGGGTGCACTTGAGACGAGGCGGCGGAGGCGCGTCCCAGCAGACCCGACAGGGCGAGCCCGCCGAGTCGCAGGCCGGTTTGGCCGAAAAACTGGCGACGGTTGAGGGCGAATTGGGCTTCGGGAATCATCATGGCGAGGTCAGTTGCGGACGATGGTTTCGTCCAAGTTAAAGATCAGATTTGCGACCGCAGTCCACGCGGCGAGTTCGGGAATGTCGAGCCCATCAGGCGGCGGGGAGTCGCCGAAGCCGACAGCAGCTGCTGCCTCGGCCGGGGCCTTCTGATACTTCGCGAGCGACCGTTGATAGAGCGCGTCGACGAGTTTGATTTCCTCGGCGACAGGGGCTCGGGACAGTACAACCCGATAGGCAAAATCCACTCGCTTAGCGGGGTCCGGCGCTGCCTGCATCACGCGTGTTGCGAGGCCACGAGCCGCTTCGAAATACTGCACGTCGTTCAGGAGCTGCAGGGCCTGCAGCGGGGTGTTGCTTCGGTCGCGGCGGTAACACGCTTGCTCGCGGTTGGGCGCGTCAAAATTGGCCATGAACGGAGCGGGCGCAGTGCGCTTGAGAAAAACGTAGAGACTGCGGCGGTAGAGATCGGGGCCGTCGTCGCGTTTGTAGTTTGCGGTGTTCGATCCCCGGAATCCAACCGGCTCCCAGATGTTGGGTGGCTGATAGGTTTTGACGCCTTTGCCACCCATCTCCGGATTGAGCAACCCGCCAGCGAACAGCGCTGCGTCGCGGAGTTGCTCGGCATCGAGACGGAGCCGCGGTCCGCGCGCGAGATAGCGGTTTTTCGGATCACGTTGCCAGATTTCCGGCGCTGCGGAACTGCTCCGGCGGAATGCTTCGCTGGTTAGCATCAGGCGCATCAGCTTCTTGACGTCCCAGCCCTCGTCCTGAAAACGAACGGCCAGCCAGTCGAGTAACTCCGGGTGACTTGGGACCTCGCCCTGCGTTCCCAGATCGTGACTGGTTTTGACCAACCCAACGCCGAAGAGCTGCTGCCAGAATCGGTTCACGGTGACTCGCGCGGTCAGCGGGTTTTCACGAGCGACCAACCAATTCGCGAGGTCCAATCGCGTCGCCCGTCCGTCCGGATCCGCCTTCTTCAACGGCGGCAAAACGGCGGGTGTGTCAGGCTCGACTTTCTCGCCCGGCGCGTCGTATGCTCCTCGCGTCATGATGAAGCTGTCGCGCGGCTTAGCCAGATCCTTGAACACGAAGGTTGAATGGAAGGTGGCCTCGTAGTCGGCGCTCTCCTTGTCAACGGCTGCGGTGGCCGCAACCAGCTCGGCGAATTGCGGTTTTGTCGTCGAGCAGGCTGCGCGAATGTAGTAAGCCTTCAGACGCGCGAGTTCTTCCGGAGTTCGCGGTTTGTCAGGGCCTTGCTTGAGCCATGCTTTGAGATCGGCGGGCGCGCCGGGCGTGTCCTTGCCAGCAACTGCTGCGCGCCATGCGACGAAAGATTGGGTCGGGTCGTTAGCAGGATCGATCAGACTTGAGACCCCCATCTTGTCGAAATAAACGGTTCCGTCCTGCACCGTAAACGCATAACCAAGAACATTGGTTCCGGCGGGAAGCCCCATCTTGTCGGCACCCACTTCGAGCCGCACCCATTCACCGGTTTTGAGCAAGGCTCCCGCCACGTGACGTTCGGTCGTGCCCACTTTTCCAAAGTTAATCACGTCTTCGCCCCACAGCGCGCGGTGTTTCCAACCGTTGCTGAAAAACTGAATCATGATCTCTTTCGGCGGGTCCAGAGTATCCACGTAGACATGCACAAAAAACGTGGCCCCCGCCGGCACGACCAGCGGCGCGGCGCCAGCTGAATAGAAATCCTGCGCCATGCCGGGCCCGCTGCGTTTGAGCGATTTGCTGCCGCTGAAAACCGGATCGGGTGCTTCGACAAGCGTTAGCGGATGTCCAGCGACACCAACTTTCGCGCCAGCTGGGAACGCGTCCTCGAACCAGACCTGTTCGGACTGCGATACGGGCGGTGGCGGCTTTTGCTCGGCGGGATCCGCGTAGACAACCTTTGCCGCGAGCTGGTCCATCTTCGTTTCGATCTCCGCCTTCTGTTTCGCGAAAGTCGCGATCCGCGCGTCGTAATCTGGCGGAGTCACTTTCACAACTGGGGCCGTCAGAAGCTTGTTGCCGTCCATCGCAGGATCGGCGTTAGAGTGAAAGAAAGCATAGAAGGAATAGAAATCTTTCGCGGTGATTGGATCGTATTTATGGTCATGGCAGACCGCGCACCCGGCGCTCAGCCCGAGCCATGTCTGAGCGGTGGTGGAGGCCCGCTCCACGGCATAGCGGAAGACGAACTCCTCAGCAATGGAACCGCCCTCGCCAGTGGTGATGTTGCAGCGATTGAAGCCCGTCGCCACCAGCTGATCGATTTTGGGATCCGGCAAAAGGTCGCCAGCGAGTTGCTCGACCGTGAATTGGTCGAACGACAGATTGCGGTTGAACGAGCCCACGACCCAGTCGCGATAGGCAAACATCTGGCGCTCATTGTCGAGGTGCATCCCGTGGGTGTCGGCGTAGCGCGCTACGTCAAGCCAATGCCTCGCCATCTCCTCCCCAAATTGCTGCGAAGCGATGTAGCGATCGACCATCCGCTCGTAGGCGCCCGGTTCTGAGTCGCCAAGGTAGGCATCGAGTTCCTCAAGAGTTGGCGGCAGGCCGGTCGCCGAGAAAGCCACCCGCCGGATGAGCGTGCCGCGGTCCGCCTCTGGAGTCGGCTCCAGCAGCTGCTCGACCAGCTTAGCATTGATGAAGTGATCGACGCCGTGCTCGCCAGCTGGCGCCGCCTTGGCCACCGGCGCCTCGAACGCCCAGTGCTTCTGATACGGCGCGCCCTCCGCGATCCACCGTCGGAGCGTTGCCTTCTCCTCGTCGGTCAGCGGCTTCTTCGTCTTCGGCGGCGGCATCAGATCGTCGTCGTCATCGGCCGCCGTGATCCGCCACCACATTTCGCTGTCCTCTGGCTTCTCCGGGACGATCGCGAACTCACCGCTCTTCCCCTTTCCGAAGGCCGCGTCCGGCTCATCGAGACGCAAATCCCCTTTTCGCTCCTCAGCATCGGCGCCGTGACAAGCGAAGCATTTTTCGGACAGGATCGGTCGAATGTCTCGGTTGAACGACAGCGGCGCGTCGGCGGCGAAGGAAGAAAATGCAGTTCCCAGTAACGACAGAAGGAGTGCGAAACGGATGCGAGGATTCGGGACTGCGTCGCTCGGGGGATCGGATTTGAAATTCATAATGTGGCTTTCGGTAAAGTATGATCTCAATCCTGCCTCGATCAAAGGGCCGATGTTCCGAATCTCCGTGCATTGGCTTTGCTATTTTAGAGACCCAAATATTGAGCTACGCAGAAACTGGAAGCTTGGAAAGAGGAACGGAAAATGACTCGTGGTAGGGTTTTCTCTCCCGATGACTCGAATGGAATTGGTGCCCTTTGAAAATTTTTGCCGTGCCCTCGCGGGCTTGGCTCTTTTGCTGGCCTTGCCCTGTCATGCGGCATCGGCAACGGGAGACGATGACGACGGGGAATTCGCGGCGTTGCAGGCTGATGCCCAAAAGGGATTTAAAGAAGGAGTCGCTCCGTTCGTGAAGAACTACTGCACGAATTGTCACGGAAATAAGACAAAGAAGGGCGGACTCAATTTCGAAGCCGCGCTCAAGAAGCCCGGCAGCGCGGCCTCTCGCAAACATTGGAGTCAGGCGGCCGACAACGTGACCGCTCATGATATGCCGCCGGATGACGAGGACAAGCAGCCCACGGATGAGGAGCGCCAGAAGTTCGAGGATTGGATTGGCAAGATTAAGTTTCTCAGCCCGAAGGATCCCGGTCCTTTTGTGATACGCCGGCTGACCAAGGTCGAGTATGGCCAAACACTACACGATCTCTTTGGAGTGGACCCAGCGATCGCCCAGCAGCTGCCGGATGAAGTTTTCGGCGCGGGGTATCTGAATTCGCTGTCTCCGCTCCAGTCGGAGCAGTATCTCGGGATCGCCAATGAGGTGCTGGATCGGATTCTCGCGCCCGACAAATCTCCGCCCACGGAGGCGCAAAATCGACTCTTCGGTGAAGCCCCTGCGCCGGAGGCTGATCTCCGAGCGGAGGCGAAAAACGTCGCCCGATCGCTGGCCCGAAACGCCTATCGCCGGCCTCCGTCGGACGCGGAAGTGGAGGTTCTGCTGAGCGTTTTCGATCTGGCGCGGGAAAATAAGCTCGCCTATCCGGACGCCCTCGGCCTGATGCTCAAGGCGGTCATCGTTTCGCCCCAATTCCTCTTTATCACACCGGCCAGGGAAGTTGAACCGGGGAAGACGATCGTGCTCTTGGACGATCATCAATTGGCGTCGCGATTGTCTTATCTGTTGTGGGCAACGATGCCCGACGCCGAGCTGGCCGCGCTGGCGGACAGCGGCAAACTCCACGAACCGGCAGTTCTCAAGGCGCAGGTGAAGCGACTTCTCATGGATGATCGTTCCCGCGCGTTGTTTGACGGGTTTGGAGCGCAGTGGCTTGGCCTCGGGGATCTGGAGACGCAAACCTTCGACACCGCCAAGTACCCGCTCATGACCGGCGAGATGCGCTCGGCGATGATCGAGGAGGTCCGGCTGTTCTTCGGCAGCATCGTTAGCGAGAACCAAAGCGTCGTCCGTTTCGTCGACAGCGATTACACGTTTCTCAACGGGACGCTCGCCACGATCTATGGCCTCGAAAAGTCCGTCACCGGGCCGGAGATGCGCCGAGTGACGTTGAAGGACGCCAATCGCGGGGGAATTCTGGGAATGCCCGGCATCCTCGCGACGACCTCGTTTCCCAACCGCACCAGCCCCGTCAATCGCGGCGTGTGGGTGCTCGACCAAGTGCTGGGCGAACACATTCCGCCTCCGCCGGCGAACGTTCCAACCTTGGAAAAACAGGATCAGAAAGAAGTCGCCAATCTGACCCTGCGTCAGCGCACCGAGCTGCACCAATCGAATGCCACATGCGCCAACTGCCACAAGGTTCTCGATCCGATCGGCTTTGGACTGGAGAACTTCGACGCCATCGGGCGCTGGCGCGATCAGGACGACACCGGAGGCGCAATCGACGCCGCAGGCGAGCTTCCGAGCGGAGAAAAGTTCACAACTCCCAGAGAACTGAAGGCCATCGTCGCGGCGCGAAAAGACGACCTTGCCCGCAACCTGACCGAGCAACTGCTGGCCTACGCCCTGAACCGCCAGCTGGAAGGCTACGACGAAATCGTGGTCGATCACCTGATGGAAATCATCGCCAAAGACGGCTACCGTATGCAGACTCTTATCAGCGAAATCGTCACCAGTTATCCCTTCACGAATCGTCGGATCCAAGAATAAATAGCCCCTCGTCCCATGAGAAAAAACTTCCTCATCGATCGCCGGACCTGCCTCAAAGGCGTCGGCGCCTCCCTCGCTCTGCCGCTTTTGGAAACCATGGGCTGGGCGGATGAAGGCAACGGAAAACCTGTAAAACCACCGGTCCGCCTCGGCTTCATGTACATGCCTCACGGGGTCATCATGGATCAATTCTGGCCCACCGACGCGGAGAGCTTCCTGTCATCGGCGTCACCCGCTTTGGAATCCCTGCGGCCCGTGCTCGACCAGTGTCTGATGATGAAGGGAATCACCGGCGTGCCGATTTCTCCATTCAACGGCGCGCCTCACGCACTCGAACTATCTACCTGGCTCACCGCGATCCTGCCCGATGCACCCACCCGGAATCGGATCAACATCGCGATCTCCGCGGATCAGATCGCCGCCAACTATGTAGGCGCTCTAACATCGCTACCATCATTAGAGTTGGCCACGATGCCTCAGACGCACAAGGAAAACCAAGAGGGGCTGCACGAGGGATACTATAATTACTGCAGCTACCGGTCGCCAACCCAGCCAGTCCCCGCCGAAATCAATCCTCGCAGCGTTCTCAATCGGCTCTTCGGCCAATCCGACAAGCCCGGCCAGATCGCCCAAGCGGACCCGCTCGATCGACAGATGTTGGATCTGGTAATCGGCGGAGCGAGAGACCTTCGCCGGAAGTTGCCCCAGAATGATCAGCACAAACTGGACGAGTATTTGGACAGTGTCAGGGCCGTCGAACGCCGCATCGCCGCCATTGAATACCGCCAGAAAGAAGCCGCTCTGGAGAAGGCCGGTGTAAGCGCGAGCAAACGCAACGCTTCGGACTCGCCACCCATCGAGATTGTGATTCCAGAGAGCGACAAACGCAGCGAATACATGCAGGTGATGTGTGATCTCAACGTGCTCGCGTTCCAGACGGACACGACCCGCGTCAGCACCTATATCGGTTCCCTGCCGAACGGCGTTTCCTATCCGGAACTCGGATTCACCGACCAGCACCACTCACAGACCCATCACGGCAACAAAGACGCCGAGAAGATGCGCAAAGTGGCGGCGATCACCAAGTTCAACGTCGACCAGTTCGCTCACATGATCAAAAAGATGCACAGCCTGCGGGAAGGCGACGGGACCTTGCTCGACAACTGCATCATGATGTGGGGTTCAGGCCTGGAAGATGGAAGCGATCACTCGCGCAAAAACCTTCCGTTCATCGTTGCCGGAAAGGGCGGCGGTTCCATCAACACTGGCCGATTCCTGCCCGATACCCAAGGAAATCAAGGCGACCTGCTTACCACGCTGCTCGCCTGCGCCGGCGTGCCGGTTGACCGGCCTATCGGGATCGCGACGAAGGAGATGACCGAAATGAAGGCCTGAACTTGAGCCTTCCTTCATGATCCTGCCTCTCCGCATTCATCTTGAAAGCTTTGCGCTCGCAAGTTGCTCGAATTGTTCAATTTCTGAAGTGCGAACCAGAAGCGGCATGCTCTTCGCACGATCTGCAATCCCAACCGCAAAACGATTGCATCCACTGTTCAGAAAAAGACAGTCACATGACCGATCTGGCGTTACTAGCGGCGGAGTAAGCGAGATCCCCTGCAACACGGAATAAATCACCCCCGCCGTCTTATCGGGATGACGACATTTCCAGAATTTTGAAGAGTGATAAGAATCGGGGTTATAAATGAGGGCCAAAATCTGTTTCTTTGGCAGGAGTTTTACGATAAATCCGCTGTGTTTCTCTTCCTCATTCACGTCGTGATACTCTCCAAAGTCGGTTTCTAAGT
>JBLHKS010000034.1:0-46681 GCA_047620505.1 Verrucomicrobiales bacterium
GTGATCGTGCTCATGGATTTCGAATGAGGTGGAGGAATTCTCTCGGCTCTAGAACTTGGATGCCAAGCTCTCGGGCAGGGGCGGATCCCTGACGTTACTGGTGACAACATGCGAGACATTGGCGGCTATGGCAAGCTCCACCAGCATGTCGTCGTCGGGATCAGGAAGGAACGGTCGCCATCGAAAGAAGATCCGTTGTTCAACTGCTCGCGAGCAAATCTGGTTCAAGACGACATCAATCTGATCCAGAGTCAGGTCTGGAACCATGCCAGGGCGCTTGCTGACTTCTTCATACTCCATCAGCAGAGGGACGGAAATCACTGGAGTGACTTGGCGGCGATGAATCGCGAGGAGAATGGCATGGGACGCGCCCGTTGAACTCCGGAGGGCGGCAATCAGGACGTTGGTGTCGAGAATCACTTTCATCCCTCACCCTTTCAACTGCCGCTCCAGCGCTTTCTCCATCGCCATCTCGACTAACAAAGCCGCCATGTGCTCGGTCGCCTCGTCCAGCTTTTGATTGGCGGCCTTGAGACGTTTGGCGTCGTTCGGCTCGGTTTCCAGAACCTCGCGGACTTCAGCAGCTGCTGACTCGACCTCCGTTTTCGTCTCGGTGTCGAGCTGATCGCCGATCCGGCTGAGTGCGATTTCGACGGCGGGAAGGAGCTCCTCGCTCTTCATCTGCGCTTCGGTCCAGATCCGCTCGTTCATGTCGTCGAACGCGAAATCGATCGACTCGGCGATCATGTCTTCGACGTCTTCGTCTTCGACATCGACAGCGGCGCTCTGGATTTCGAGGACACGATCCTGGTTCGTCGCGGTGTCGCGGGCGAGAATCTTGAGAATGCCGTTTTCGTCGATTTCGAATTGGACGCCGACGCGCGCCGAGCCCTTCGCGCCGGGTTCGAAATCGATCTGAAATTGGCCGAGCTCCCAGTTGTCCTTCGCCATTTCGCGCTCGCCTTGCAGCACGCGGATGAGCATCGATTCCTGGTTAGAAACGGCGTTCGTGAACAGCTCGCCGGCTTTGGCGGGGATCGTCGTGTTTCGCGGGATGATCACGTTCATCAGCCCGCCGAAGGTTTCGATTCCGAGCGAGAGCGGGGTCACGTCGAGCAGGATCATGTTTTGCAGCGAGCCGCTGAGAATCCCTGCCTGGATCGTCGCACCGAGGGCGATGGCCTCGTCCGGGTGCTGGCTCGTGTTCGGCTCTTTGCCGAAGATTTCGGCGACAAGTTGGCGGACGAGCGGGATGCGCGTGCTGCCGCCGACGAGGACGATTTCGTTCAAATCCGGGTGGTTGGCGTCAGACAAAGCCTTGAGGCAGTGAGCCCGCGTGCGATCGAGAATGGGCCTGACAAGCTGCTCAAATTCGGCGCGTGTCAGGGTTTTCGAGAAACTCTCTGCGCCTTCGAGAAATGGAAGGGTGATTTCGACTTCGTTCTTCGTGCTGAGGTCTTCCTTGGCTTTTCGCGCGGCTTCAAGGAGGCGGACGCCGGGCTCGACGCCCAATTCGCTGGCCAGCCAGGTGGCGACGGCTTCGTCGAGGTCGTCTCCGCCAAGTCGAGTGTCGCCGGTCGTCGCGGTGACTTCGAAAACGCCCTGATTGAGTTCGAGAATCGAGATGTCGAACGTTCCGCCGCCGAGGTCGTAAACGGCGACTCGCGATTTTTCATCCAGTCTGTCGAGACCGTAAGCGAGAGCGGCCGCAGTCGGTTCGTTGACGATTCGCTCGACCGTCAAACCAGCCAGCTCGCCTGCCTTTTTTGTCGCGTTGCGCTGGGCGTTGTTGAAGTAAGCAGGGACCGTAATCACGGCTCGCGAAATCTCGGTTTCGAGCGCGGCTTCGGCGGTGTTTTTTAGCGTTGTCAGGATCTCCGCCGAGATTTCCTCCGCCAGCATCTGCCGACCGCCGCCGATCCCGATTTTCGTCCGCTCGCCCATGTGGCGCTTGACCGAAGTGATCGTCGAATCCGGTTTGAGCGCGCGCATCCGCATTGCGGGCTCGCCGACCAGCGTTTCGCCGGTCTCAGGAAAATGGACGACGCTCGGCAGAATTCTGCGACCACCTGAGTCCGCAAGCAGGATTGGAAATCCGGAATCGACCACTCCGACGAGCGAGTTGGTCGTGCCGAGATCGATGCCGATGATTGGGGAAGTTTCCAAGATGCGGCCAAAGGAGATCGAAGCGGACAGAACTCAAGCGATTCCGGGTCAACCATTTTGATTTGTGTTTGAGGTTTCCCAAAGACGGCTAGGCTATGGAATGGTCACTTTGGAAGAGTTCAAAGAGAAGGCGATGAGTCTTCCGGAGGCTGAGCGGCTGGAACTGGCCGGCAGCCTTCTTGCCAGTTGCCCTGATTCTTCCGACAACAAATTGGAAGAGATTCAGGTCGTCTGGGACCGCGAAATCATGCGGCGCGCACAGGAAATGGAAAGCGGTGAGGTCAAAGGAATCCCGGCGACCGCCGTGCTTTCGGAAATTGACACTGAGTTCGGTTGGAACAGATAATTCTCCATCCGCGTGCCAGGCTCGAGCTTCTGGACGCAGTGCGTTTCTACAAGGCGGTCGACGAAAGGCTGGGTTTGGATTTTCGCCTGATCGTCGAGCGCGCGTTTCAAGAAATTGAGCGAGACCCGTATCGCTGGCGGGTCCGACCCGCGGGATACCGGCGTGTGAATCTCAGACGGTTTCCATATTTTATTCCCTATGTGATCAACGGGATCGAAATCCGAGTCCTCGCAATCGCTCACGCCGCCCGGCGACCAGAATACTGGGCTTCTCGCGAACTTGAGATGTGAACCGACGAAGGCTTGCGCGCGCGCGTTTGTTCTGCTAAGGACAGCCGCCTATGAAGATCGGATTTAACATGTTGCTCTGGAACGGGCACATCACGGAGGAGTACTTTCCCATTTTTGCTAAACTCAAGGCCGCTGGTTATGACGGGGTCGAGTTTCCGATTTTCGACGTTAGCGATCCGAGCCACTACACGCGTGTCGGCCAGGAAATCAAAAACAACGGCCTCGATTGCTGCTCGGTGACGATTTGCCCGACCGATGAGCAGAGTCTGATCAGCACGACGGCTTCGCATCGTCAGGCAGGCGCGGATCACCTGAAGCGGGTTGTCGAATGCGGCCACAACGCGGGCATCGAAAATATCTGCGGGCCATTTTACCAAGAGCTTTGCAATTTCACGGGCAAGGGCCCGACCGACGAAGAGCGTGCGTGGGCGGCTGTTGGGCATCGCCAGATGGCGGACGCGGCACAGGCGGCTGGGATCCGACTGACGGTCGAGGCGCTGAATCGTTTCGAATGCCATTTTCTTAACACGATGGAGCAAGCGAAGGCCTACGTGCAGCAGGTGAATCATCCGAATTTCTGGACGATGTACGATACGTTTCACGCGAACATCGAAGAAAAAGACCCGCTGGGCGTGATCGAGCCGAACTACGATGTGATCGAGCACGTCCACATTTCGGCGAACGATCGTGGGACTCCCGGAAAAGATCACACGCCGATTACGGAGACGATTCAGACATTCAAGCGCCTCGGTTATGACAACTGGATGGTCATCGAGGCCTTCGGCGATGCGCTTCCGGATCTAGCAGCTGCTACACGGGTTTGGCGTCCGCTTTTCGATTCACCGGAAGAGGTTTACACGTTCGGAATCCAGCACATCAAGAATGCCTGGAACGGCTGAGCAGATTCCGATTTACAGCTTCAAACGCAAGCGGTAGTCGCCGTGATCCGGCACGCCGGGATTGTCGAACCGCCAGGAGACCTCGGCAGTCGCGGTCCCATCGAGGGAAAGCCAGGTTCGCTCGCCGCCAACCGGCGTGTCGCGAATTCCTCCTTCGCCGTCGACGAATTCGACGGCTTGAATCTGGATCTCTTCCTTTTCCAGAACCCAACCCAGATTTCCGGCGTAGGCAGTCAGGACGGATTCGAAATGATCGGGAACTTTCGGCAAAATCGAATCTCCGTGGCGACCGACGATCTCGATTTCACGACAAACGCCTGCGGCGAGGTCGACGGTCATGATCCGGTCCTTGTCGGCGACTCGGATGGTGCGCGGCGCGAGAACTGACTCGTTCTCGCCGGTGTCGGCCAACGGCTTGAACTGTTCGAGATAGCCGACCACGTATTCGGTAGATTCGCCCAGGAGAACGGTTGGCGCGCGATCGAATTCGCCGTAGCGGGTCGGCTTGGGGAACGCCGAGCGGTTTGCCTCATCGGTTGGCAGTTGCTGGGTTTGGCAGCTGGCCAGAGTCAGAGCGGCGGCGGCGAAGATGGCCAATTTAAGGTGTGATTTCATGCGGTCGGTAATTCAGAGGCTTACCTTTAAATCTCCTTGTCGCAAAATAGTTTCGCGCGATCCTTCCGACCTTACCAATGAAGCTCAACGACGTCCGCACGACTCTTAAGTACGTTCCTCAATTCCAAGGGCGCACGTTTGTGCTCTCGCTTGATGGTGGCGTTCTGGCGTCCGGGAATTTTTCGAATTTCCTGATCGATCTGGCGATTTTGCGCTCGTTAGGCGTTCGCGTTGTCCTGGTTTTTGGCGCTACCCCTCAGGTTCGAGGTCTCGCGGCGGAACGCGGTTGCGCAGCATCGGATTGGATCGGATTCGGCCCGATGAATGAGGAATTGCTCGAGGCTGCATCTGACGCGGTAGGCCGATTGACGACAAAATTAACCCGAGAGCTCGCCTCAGCCGGAATTCGAGCGGCGACCGCGAACGTCCTGACCGTTTACGCTGCGGGAATCATCGACGGTATCGATCACGTCGGCTCGGGACGGGTCGCGAGCGCGGATGCGGACAGCATTTCCGGGTTGCTGCAGCAGGATCTGCTTCCGATTATCGGCCCGCTCGGATTCAGCGCGAAGGGCCAAACTCTCTACCTCAACTCCGACGCGGTGGCCGCAGAAATCGCGATCGCGCTCAAGGCGAGCAAGATTCTTTATGCAAGCGATCGTAACGATTGCCCGCTGTCAGCCGATGTGCCGACCCAGCTTTCGATCCGCGATCTCGACGTGTTCGAGGCTGAAAACCGAGCGCGAATCGATGATCTTCTCGCCTCAAAACTTCGCTTCGCGCGCCGGGCTTGCGAGGAGGGCGTTTCGCGGGTTCATCTGATTCCCGGCTTCCATGAAGAGGCGATTCTGGCTGAACTTTTCAGCGCTCAGGGGATCGGGGCGATGATTTATGCGGACGTTTATCAGAAAATCCGCAAAGCGGTCGCGAGTGACGTCGACGCAATCGTTTCGATGACTCGCCGCGCGGTTGAAGAGCAGCAGCTCGTGGCCAGGGGAAAAGAAGAATTTCAGGCGCAATTGGACGAATTCTGGATCCTTGAAGTGGACGGGAACCTCGTCGGGTGCGCAGCGCTCCACGTTTATGCGGAGCTTGGATCAGCGGAAATCGCGAGTGTCTTCGTTGGCAAAAAGCACGTTGGCCAAGGCTACGGCTCGACCTTGTTGGCTCATCTGGAAAACACGGCTCGAGAAATGGGGCTGGATCGGTTGATCGGTTTTACGACTCAGGCCGAGGATTATTTCGTCGGAAAGCTGGGCTTTCGGAAAGGGGCGGATTTGGCCTGGGTTTCGGAGGAGCGGCGAGCTGATTATGAAAAAAGCGGCCGGAATTCGATCGTTTTCTGGAAGCCTCTCAAAGCCGAAATACCGCAAACAACTTCTGAGGAGCCAGAATCAACTCTTCTCCGCGGAGCGCCCTAAAAAACTAGAGACAAGGAGGGAACACCCAGCAACCAGCCAGCACCCCAAGTTTCAAGAATTTCAAGACGCTACCACGAAGAAATTAGTTGTGCACTAATAGCGAGCCAACCATGCGGCGTACGATGGTTATAGGAAGTCGCTTACTTCCTGAATGCGGGCCAGTTAATTGCTGGTGGCGTGTGGGAAAATTTCTTACGCTGTGATAAATGGTTCGAGTTTCGATTATGCTTCCAGCAAAAAATGCCGATTCGACTCTCGAATCAGCCGCGCGGAGCTGTCTCAATCAGACTTTCGAAGATCTTGAACTGATCCTGATCGAAAATGACTCCTCGCCCGGAACCAGGTCCGTTATGGAGCAACTTCGATCCGAAGACGAAAGGGTTAGGCTGATCTCGGCACCGCCGGGTGCCGGTTTTATCGCTGCGCTGAACATCGGTTGGCAAGATGCGAACGGCGAGTTGCTCGCGAGAATGGACGCCGATGATCTTTGTGCTCCCGAGCGGATTGAACGGCAGGTCTCTTTCCTGGACCAGCATTCGGAAGTCGCGGCTTGCGGGACTTTAGTCAGGATACGGCGAAGAGATCAGGAAGGCTCAGTTCAACCAGCGTTTGAAGGCTATGCACTTTTCGAACAGTGGCTGAATTCGGTTGTTTTGGAATCGGCGATTGCCGCCGAACGATTTATCGATAGCCCGATCGCAAATCCGAGCGCGATGATTAGGCGATCGGTTTTCGACCAGATTGGCGGTTACCGCGAAGTCGCTTGGGCCGAGGACTACGATTTTTGGCTCAGAATGCTGGATGCCGGCTTGCGAATTGGCAAAGTCGACCAGCAGCTGCTGGATTGGTTCGACAGCGAATCCAGGCTGACGAGAAACGACGAGCACTACGGGCAGGATCGATTTCTGGAGGCCAAAGCGCATTTCCTTGCGCGGCTTCCGCAGGTTCGGGAACGCGGCGTCGCGATTAGCGGAGCTGGACCGATCGGCAAGCGATTGGGGCGGCTCCTGATTTCGAAAGGCGTTAGGCTGATTGCATTTCTTGAAGTCAGCCCGAGGCGAATCGGCAACGAAATCGACGGCGTGCCGATTCTCCGCGACACTGAATTGCCACTCGAGGGTCGGCCGATCCTGATCGGTGCGGTTGGGCTTCGTGGCGCTCGGCAGAAGATTCGGAACCTCGTGGAGCCGCTCGGCTACATCGAAGGCTCCGATTTCTTCTGTGTGGCTTGACGAATCGAATTAGTTTTCGAGCTGTGCCTCTAATTCTGCGATCCGCTTCCGGAGAGCAGCATTCTCGTCCTGAAGGTCAGGTGCCTGATAGGACGGAGCGGACGAAATCGAGCTCTTGCCGCTCAAAATAGGATTCTTTCCTCCTCGTCTTGCCGACTTCTCGAGGAAATTGTCAAACTGCCAAGTCAGGCCGAGTTGAACGGATGTAAGTGTATTAGATTCTTCGACCTTGCCGATCGGCGGTCCATTTGGATTCAGGAATGGTCCCGTTTTACCTGAGCGAGGAACATAGTAGAAGCCCACATTTGCCGTCAAGCTATCGCTGACTTGATACCCGAGTCCGACCGAAAAGTGATGCTGGAAATACGATGGGGCACCGGTGGCCGTTAGTGTGTTTTTCGCCGGCAGAGGGATGGTACTGTAATTGTAGCCAGCGCGAAGGGTCAATTTGTCGTAGAGATCGTGTTCGGCACCGAGTTTGAAGGCCCACACGTCATCCCAGCCGAATGGCTGGACAACACCGTCAACAATTCCGCCAGGACTTCCGAAACCGGAGACGCCGGAGTACTCGATCCACGACGCATCGAGCGCGAGTCGAGTGCGATCGTTCAAGCGGTAGCCCGCCCCCAATGTTGCAATCATCGGACCATCTAAATCAAAGTTGAGTAGGCGATGGGCTCCAAAGTTTTTACTGTTTGGATTCGAGTTACGCGAGTTCCACGTAAAAGTATTGTAATCCTGTTCCGTTGTCAGTGATCCTCCGATCGAAAGGCTATCGTTAACGCGATAGAGGAAACTTGGCTGAATTGAGTAGGCGAATTCCAAATCGAGGCCATCGCCTTCCGGGTAGAACAGGGTTCCATTTGCTATGTCCCTGACACGATACGGCAACGGCGCGATCGTCAGTTCGGACTTATAGACATTGAATGCCATTCCAACGCTCAGCTTGTCATTAACGTCGTACGAAATCGCCAGCGGAATTTTGGTAACCCGGTGATCCGTGTAGATTCGGCCAAAACCGAAAGGCTGCCGGGCAAATAAGATGCTGCTCGGATCCTCTGGGTAGTCGGTGCGAAATCCGGCAATGGCAATCAAGCCAAATCCAATCGCGACCTTGCTGTTTTCTGCCTTGTGAGAAAATGCGAATGCTGGAAGGACTCCCAACTGATTGGAAGGATTCGTCACGCCTGTTGTGCCGTCGTTGAGGGTCGCCTTGATCTCGACGCCATCCTCAAAAAACTCCGTTCCAAAAGTAATAAATGTGCCTTCTCCTTCAGAGATCAACGCCGGGTTGAATGCGAGAGCGCCAACGGGATCATCAACCCAAAGACCGGCACCCGCCCCTCCCATCGAGCTATTAACTGGCCCAAATCCATGGAGCATGTTCCCATTTCCAGCCCAAATCGGGCTGAAGGACATGGTCAAAAGACCAAGTAGAATTGGGATGAGTTTCGAATAGTGGCGTGATTTCATCAGATGTGCGCTTCCTACTTTCAGTTGAGGCCGGTTCAATCAATTTTAATGGGAAATCGAAAATTGGACGGCGCTGCGCATTTCTTGCTGCTGAAAAGGCCGCGGTTGTGGTGGACCCGTTGGAATATGGGCGTGGGGCTGACGCACAGCAAAAAGATCACCCTCCCAATTGCATGAGGAGCCAGCCGCCGAGATATCTGGGAGCGCGATAGCGCCTCGCTTCTTCGAGTTCGATCGGACGGCAGTTCTCTTTCAAATCCTCAACGATCGGCAAAATGTTCTTCAGCGATTCCGCGTCGTCGAACACCAGGTTAGTTTCTTTCGCAAGGTGGAGAGAGCGGAAATTCAAATTGGCCGATCCGACCGAAACGCATCGATCATCGACGACAATGATCTTGGCGTGCAGGCGGCCGTTTTCCGGTCGATGCAGCCAAACTTTTCCCCCGGCTTGGAGCACGTTCTTGATTCCGTAATGGGAGGCGAGGTGAAATCGCGGTGCCTGGATCCAATCGGTTAGCATCAGATTCACTTCGACTCCGCGCTCTGTCAGAACCCGAATTTTCTTGAGAAGCGCCGCGGTCACAAAGTGGTAAGGCTGGATTAACCAGACTTCCTCTTGAGCGAACGAAAACTGGTTTTCGACCATGTCGAGAATCACATCCTCACCGATTGCAAAACGATTTTGATCGTAAGCCCAGAGTTTGACGGGACCCGAATCATTCGCGCTAACTGAAAAGCTAGTCGGCAGCAGTTTCCTTGATGAGGCCCGGTTCCAGGCGTCGACGAACGATTCGATCATCTGCTGAATCGCCGCTGCGGATTCGACTTCGACCATGATGTCGCGATTCCCTCCTTCGTCCCTCGGGTCGAGGCTGCTGGCAAGAATATTGGCACCTCCGAGGAACAACGTCTTTCCATCGACGACCCAGAACTTTCGATGGTCTCGCAGAAACATGGCCGGAGTAAAGATCAGCTTACTAAGCCGTAGTTTATTGTACTCCACGAAGGGAATTCCGGCCTCTCTTAGAAATTTGAATCCGGGTTTGCCCGGGCGCATGAAGATCGAAGAGGAATCGGCTAACACGAAAATTCTCACACCGGAATTGTGCTTTTTCTTCAGCGCTTCCATCACCTCCAACGTCGTCGGATCGGTCACCACGAGGAACGAATTGATCAAAATGTAATCGGTCGCGGACTCGATCAGATCAAGCATCCGGGCTCTGATTTTCGGACCGGTGTCGTAAAAAACAGGGATGGAGCTCGCGCTAGGCTCGACGGCGGCGACTTCACCGAATTGGGCGGGCTGAATGTTTGAAGGAGTTCGGCGGAGTCCCGAATGTTGGGTGCACGAACTTAGAATCATCGCGCAGACCGACAAGGCCATCGCCCAAGACAGTGCTATGGAACGATGGAAAATGATGTGAAAAACGCTGCGCAACCTTTGGCAAACTACGCAAAATCCATAGCCGGACAAGTCTTCAAATCGGCTGAAGGCTCAACATATCATCATATCGTGATATCTAGATATTTACTCTTGAACCCTCGCTACAGCGCCGTAGATTCGCCGAATCATGGCCAATGCCTCTGACACGACCCAGCAGCTGCTGAAGACCCTCGGCGAACGCATCCTCATCCTTGATGGCGCGATGGGGACGACGATTCGTGGTTACGACCACTCCGAGGCAGACGCGCGGAGCGAACGTTTCAAGGATGCTCCGAAGGACCTGCTTAACAATGGCGATATTCTCAGCCTGACTCAACCCGGGACGATCGGCGATATCCACAAGCGGTTCTACGAAGCGGGATCGGATATCGTCGAGACGAATACGTTTTCGGGCACTTCGATCGCGCAGAGCGAGTTCTTTAAGCAGGATCCGCGCGAGATCGGTGGGCGGAAAGATCCGGAGTTTTATCAAGAGGTGATTGAGGACCAGTTTTTGAACGAACTGGCCTGGGAGATCAATGTCGAGTCGGTCAAGCTCGCTCGGAAGTGGGCTGACCAAGTGGGCTCGGACACCGGGCGGCGGCGCTACGTGGCCGGGGCGATCGGGCCGATGACTGTGTCGCTGACGGTTTCGCCGGACGCCGAGGATGCGGGCTTCCGGACGGTGACGTTCGATCAAGTTTATCAATCCTATCATCACCAGATTCGCGCGCTGATCGAGGGTGGCGCGGACATCCTGATGGTCGAGACGATTTTCGACGCGCTGAACTCGAAGGCGGCGCTTGTCGCTATCCGCGATATTTTCGAAGCGGATGGAATCGAGCTTCCGGTGATCGTCTCGGCGGCGGTCGGAATGGGCGGTGAGACGATGATTTCGGCTCAACGCGTCGAGGCGCTTTGGAACTCGGTCGCAAACGTGAAGCCGCTTGCGGTTGGCCTGAACTGTTCGTTAGGGCCAGACAAGATGCGTCCTTTCCTCGAAGAACTGGGTTCGCGCTGTGAAACCTACGTTTCCGCCTACCCAAACGCGGGTATGCCGAACCCGCTCGCGCCGACTGGTTTCGACCTGCTTCCGAGCGACATGGGCGAGTGCATGACGGATTTCGCCGACTCCGGTTTCCTCAATTTTGCGGGCGGCTGTTGCGGCAACACGCCTGAGCACATCGCGGCGATCGCGAAGGCGCTTGAAGGAAAAGCACCCCGGCAGCTGCCAACGACCGAACCGCTTCTGCGCTTGGCAGGATCCGACGTTTACAACCACACGCCGGACAAGAATTTCCTGATGATCGGCGAGCGGACGAACGTCGCTGGGTCGCCGAAATTCCGCAAATTGATCAAGGAAGGCCAGCTTGAAGCGGCGGTCAGCGTCGCGCGTCAGCAGGTCGAAAACGGCGCGCCGGTGATCGACATCTGCATGGACGAAGGGCTGATCGACGGCGTCGAAATGATGACCGATTTCCTGAAACTGCTTCAGGGTGAGCCTGACGTCGCTGCTGTGCCGATCATGGTCGACTCGTCGAAGTGGGAAGTGATCGAGGCCGGTCTGAAGTGTCTGCAAGGGAAGGGGATCGTGAACTCGATCTCGCTCAAAGAGGGAGAGGAGAAGTTCAAGGATACGGCGCGCAAAGTCATGAAGTACGGCGCGGCGGTCGTCGTGATGGCGTTCGATGAAAAGGGCCAGGCGGCGACTTATGAAGAGAAGATCCGAATCTGCGAACGCGCGTATCGGATCCTCGTCGACGAGGTCGGCTTCAACCCGCAGGACATCATTTTTGACCCTAACATCCTCACCGTGGCGACGGGGATGGAGGAGCACAACAACTACGCGGTCGACTTCATCAACGCGACGCGCTGGATCAAAGAAAACCTGCCAGGAGCGAAGGTCAGCGGCGGCGTTTCGAATATTTCGTTCAGTTTCCGAGGCAACAACGTCGTGCGCGAGGCGATGCACTCAGCTTTTCTCTACCACGCGACCCAAGCCGGGATGGACATGGGGATCGTGAACGCGGGCATGCTCGAGGTTTACGACGAGATTCCCAAGGAGCTGCTCGTCAAAGTTGAGGACGTGCTTCTCAACCGAAATGACGAGGCGACCGACGCACTGATCGAATTCGCCGAACGGTTCAAAGGCGTTGCTGGCAAGAAGCTGGAGGTCGACCTCAAGTGGCGCGAGGACACGGTCGAGAAGCGACTCGAGCACGCGCTCTTGAAGGGGATTACCGACTTCATCGACGAGGACACCGAGGAGGCGCTCGCCAAGTATGGCCGTCCGCTCAAAGTGATCGAAGGTCCGTTGATGGCCGGGATGAGCATCGTCGGCGACCTCTTCGGAGCGGGGAAAATGTTCCTGCCGCAGGTCGTTAAATCGGCGCGAGTTATGAAGAAGTCTGTCGCGTGGCTGACGCCTCTGATGGAGGAAGAAAAGGCGGCTAACCCGAATCAGAAGTCGGCCGGCAAAATCATAATGGCGACCGTCAAAGGCGATGTCCACGACATCGGCAAGAACATCGTGGGTGTCGTGTTAGGGTGCAACGGCTATGATGTGATTGACATGGGCGTGATGGTTCCGTGCGCCGACATTCTTGCGCGCGCAAAAGAGGAAAACGCCGACATCATCGGCTTATCTGGACTGATTACGCCTTCGCTCGACGAGATGATGCACGTTGCTTCCGAAATGAAGCGCGAAGGATTCGATCTTCCTCTTTTGATCGGCGGAGCGACGACGAGTCCAGCGCACACCGCGATCAAGATCGTGCCGAAATATGAGGGCCCGATTGTGCATGTGTTAGACGCCTCGCGTTCAGTGCCGGTTGTGAGTTCTCTGCTCAGCGAAGACGGACGCGATGATTTCGTCACGAAGAATGAGGCGAGACACATCGACCTCCGCGCGAAATTCGCCGCCAAGGACGAGGCGAAGAAACTTTTGCCGATCGCCACCGCGCGCGAACGCCGCTTCACCTGCGATTGGGCGACGCAGGAAATCGCCGAACCGGATTTCCTCGGTGCGAAAGTGATCGAGCCGGAATTGTCCGAGCTTGTCCCGTTCATCGACTGGTCGCCGTTCTTTCACACTTGGGAATTGCGCGGCCGTTACCCGGCGATTTTTGAGGACGAGTTTGTGGGCGAGGAAGCAAAGAAACTTTTCGAAGAGGCCCAGCAGCTGCTGACTCAGATCGTTGATGAAAAGGCATTCGGCGCGAAAGGAATTTACGCGTTCTGGCCGGCAAACTCCGTCGGCGACGACATCGAAATTTACGCCGATGAAGACCGGACCGAAGTCGTGAAAATGTTTCATTCGCTTCGTCAGCAGATGGAAAAAAAGGATAAACCAAACTACGCACTCGCCGATTTTATCGCGCCGAAAGACTCCGGGCGGAAAGACTATCTAGGCGGTTTTGTCGTCACCGCTGGCCACAACGCGGACGAGTTCGCGAAGAAGTTCGAGGAGGAGCTCGACGACTACCAAGCGATCATGGCGAAGGCTCTTGCTGACCGCTTAGCTGAGGCGTTTGCCGAGTTTCTCCACAAAAAAGTCCGGAATCACTGGGGCTTCGGGGCTGAAGAAAATCTGACGACCGACGAAATTATTCGCGAAAAATACCGCGGCATCCGCCCGGCTGGTGGCTACCCGGCTTGCCCGGATCACACCGAAAAGCCACCGTTGTTCGAGCTGATCGATGCCACCGCGAAAACCGGCGTTGTGCTAACCGAAAGCATGGCGATGCACCCGGGCGCGAGCGTCAGCGGAATTTATTATTCGCATCCAGACTCGCGTTACTTTGGTGTTGGGAAAATCAACAAGGACCAGGTCGGGGAATACGCGAAACGAAAAGGGATGACCGTGAAAGAGGTCGAGCGGTGGCTTTCGCCAAACCTCGCTTACTGATTTGATTCCTTTTTACGGCAGCAGCTGCTGGGCAGAACCGAAGTGACCAGCATGCCAAGGCCGCCGATGACGAACAGGCAAGGAAACCAGATCGAGTAGAGCCCGGCGCGCGTGTTTCGCTTGAGAACAGCAATTGTGGGCTTGTCAGGATTCACCCAGGCCGTTACGGTCGATCCAACTGGGTAGGGTTCGATCCGCTCCCTGGCCCTATCGCGATTTCCCGTGGGACCGTCGGCGACTTTGAATTGTTCAGACTCGAAAGTCTGGCCCTGAAATTCATAACGGTAACGAACGACTGGTTTGAATTCTACGATCGTGTACTCGGTGGATTTCCAGTTCCGAATTTCCGAAACGAGCACTTCCGCTTGGGTTTCGGTCCATCCGTGCATCGCCTTGGCTTTCTGATAAGACGCCCAGAGATACCAGGCGAATCCAGACCCTAACACGACAAGAAAAAGGCCCATTCCGGCTTTCCAGATTCGACCTGCGATGGCGGAAGGTTGTTTGGATTGTGTGTTTGTCATGATCGTCGGTTGTGCCAGAATAGTCGGAATATGAGCATTCCTTTGGCCAAGCAAATCGTCGCAGACATCAAAGACGCCATGAAGGCGAAGGACAAGGCCGCTTTGACGGTTCTGCGTTCGTTGAAGGCCGAATTTCAGAAGACTACGATTGAGAAATACGGCGCGGATGGCGAGTTGGATGACAACGAGGCTTTGGCCGTCGTCCGCCGCGCGATCAAGCAGCGCAACGATTCGGTGACGAGCTTCAGGGAGGCTGGTCGCGATGAGCTGGCCGACAACGAGCAGTCGGAAATCGCAGCGCTTGAAAAATACCTGCCGCAGCAGCTCAGCGAGGATGAACTCGGGAAAATCGTCGAGGGCGTGATCGCCGAAGTCGGCGCGACTTCGAAGAAGGAGATGGGCCAGGTAATGAAGGCGCTCCAGGAAAAAGTGGCCGGCAAAGCCGATAACAAAGCGATTTCGAAAGCGGTGATGCAGAGGCTCAGCTGATCAAATGACCTCAGCCGTCATCGTCGCTGCCGGGTCGAGTCGGCGCATGGGATTCGATAAATTGTTTGCCGAACTTGCGGGGAAACCAGTTCTTGCGCGCAGCATCGAAGCCTTCGCCAATCATCCGGAAGTTTCGGAATTGATCGTCGTTTCGTCTGCGGAAAATCTGGAGCGAATCCAGCAGCTGCTGGTGGAAATCCCGAATGCGCGCGTGATCCTCGGTGGAACGGAGCGCTGCCATTCGGTCCGGAATGGATTGAATGAAATCTCGGCTCAAGCGGAATTGGTCTCGGTTCACGACGGAGCTCGCCCGCTGATCCACGAGGATTCCATTTCAGCCTGCCTTGAGCGCGCTCATTCGAGCGGAGCTGCGGCTTGCGCGCGTCGAGTCACGGAAACGGTGAAGCGCGCCGACGAAACCGGTCGAGTCGTCGCTGGCGTCGACCGCGAGAATCTCTGGACGATGGAAACTCCGCAGTGTTTTCGCGTTGAGCTCCTCCGCCGCGCCTACGATCACGTGGTGGCCGAACAGCTGCTGGTCACTGACGAAGTTTCAGCGATTGAAGCACTTGGCGAACCCGTTTTTCTCGTCGAGAATCCCCACCCGAACCCCAAGATAACCTACCCTTCCGACCTCGACTTAGCGACTCGGTTGCTCGAATCATCTTCATGAAATCCGCCTCCTATCAAACCACCCGATTGCTCAACGGAGTCACCATCGCCACGGCCGAGATGCCGCACATGGAGAGCGTTTGTGTGGGCGCTTGGGTCGGCGTTGGCAGTCGGTTTGAGAGCCCGGCGATGAACGGAATTGCGCATTTCGTGGAGCACCTCGTTTTTAAAGGCACGCCGACGCGCGACGCCACGCAGATCAGTCGTGAGATCGAGGAGCTTGGCGCTTCGGTCGGCGCGTTCACGACGGAAGATCATACTTGCTTCTTTACTCGCGGCCTGACCGAGAACCTCGGCGAACTGACCGAAGTGTTGCTCGACATCGTCTGTCGTCCAACCTTTGATCCGGCGGAAATCGAGCGTGAACGCGAGGTGATTCTTGAGGAAATCTCGATGTATCGGGACACGCCATCGCAGCACGTTGAGGATTTGTTAGGGGAAGCGGCCTGGCCGGATCACGCGCTTGGGCGGCCGATAACCGGGACTCACGTGAGCGTTGCGCAGATCAATCGTGGAGATCTTTTCAGCTTTCATCAGACGCGTTACACCGGTTCGAATCTGATCATCACGGCATCCGGAAAAGTCAATCACGACGAGTTCGTCCGGCTCGTCGAGCCAGCCGCTAGTGCGCTCGAAAAGGGCGAGCGCGCAACCTACCATCGGGTGCCGACGCCGATGAGCGAGAGCGGCCCGCGGCGCTGCGACGAGGTTCGCGACATCGAACAATCGCACCTCTGCATCGGCTTCCATGCGTGCAGCCGGAATGATCCGGAACGCCATGCGCTGAAAGTTTTGAGTGTTTTGTTAGGCGAAAATATGAGCAGCCGCCTTTACCAGGTTCTGCGTGAGGAACACGGCCTCTGCTACAGCATTTACAGCGATGCTCTGCCGCTGGACGACACCGGTCTGCTCAGCATTTACGCCGGCTTGGATCTCGACAACATTCCCCAGGCGCTGGACTTGATTGCCGGGGTGCTGAAGGAATTCGCCGAGAACTCGATCGACTCCAAAATGATCGAGTCGGCGGTGAATTACGTCGTTGGCCAGAGTCGGCTTTCTTTAGAAGGAACCGAGCAACAGATGACCTGGTGTGGCGAAAGTCTTCTCGCTCACAATCGAGTCGTCGAGCCAATCGAAGCTTTTGAACGTTTGCGAAACGTGACGGCGGCTGATGTGAAAAGTCTGGCTCAACGTGTTTTTCATCCATCGCGCACGGCGGTCGGCTACATCGGGCCGGAAATTCCGGAATTCGCGCTCGATGGATTCTTGATGTGATCGAGTGATCGACTTCGCTCAAACGTCAGCTCCGCGATTCTCCGGCGAAAATCGGTAGAGCAGCACAGCCGAAAACGCCACGCCAAGAGTGTTGGCGGCCATGTCGAGAAGTTCAAAAGATCGGCCGAAATGCGGCTGGATGAATTCCACGGCGACGCCCCAGATTGTGATGACCAACACGAGTGGCAGCCAAGCTCCGCGCTTCCTAAATCCGAGAAGTGCCAAGGCGGTGATCGTTCCATAGGCCAAGGCGTGCTTGACCTTGTCCGAAACGCCGGGAGGCGGATTCCAGTCAGATGGACGCAGGCACAGGACCGTGGTTACAGCGAGCGCAGCCAGGAATCCAAGCCGGAAAAAAATTGATCGCCACCGCCGGGACAGCATTGCGCATTCTTTGGCTGAGAGTCGGCGAACGCCAGCAGAATCGGTCTTCTTTTTGAATCAAATGTAGACGTGAGCGACGAGCCGCTCGCGTTGCGCGCCCGCCAGGAGGGTGCCGTCGACAAATGCGCGTGTCGCGGCGTGCTCGCCTGAATCGAAAAGCTCGCGCGGCGCTGCCGATTCGACGAGGCGTCCGTCCTCAAGAATTCCAATGCGGTCGCCGAATTGTTCAGCGCGTCGAACTCGGCCCGTAGCGACGAGAATCGCAAGACCGCGTTCTCGCTTGAGCTTCTCGAATAATCTTACGATGTGCGTAACCGTGCCGCTGTCGAATTCGGCGGTCGGTTCGTCAGCGACGAGGATCCGGGGCTCACAGGCGAGCGCGGATGCGATCATGATTTTCTGACGGATTGCCGTGCTGAGTTCTTCGGGAAACACAGTTTCCGTGATGATCGCTTCCGGATCGACAACTCCGACCTGATAAAGATAATCGATCGCGTGATCTCGCCGGTTTTTGATGTCGGCGCGATTGTGTTTGAGCAGGAGATCAAAATGCTGTGCAACGGTCAATTGCGGATTCAGCAGCTGGTGCGCGTTCTGCAAAATGTAGGCGATTTTGGTTCCTCGAATCCTGCGCAATTTGTTCTGGCCGAGTTTGAGCAGGTTCTCTCCTTCGAAAAGGATCTCCCCTTCGACGCTGCGCACTGGAAGGTCTCGAAAGAAGCGGGTCAAAGCGCGCAGAAGAACAGACTTACCCGTTGAAGTTCGTCCTAACAAAGATACCGATTCGCCGGCGGCCAGCTGAAGCGATACGCCCTTCAAAACCGGCAGAGGTTTCTGGGAAAACGCGCCCGCGCCCAGCGCCAGATGAAGGTCGCTGATCTCAAAAATCGCATCGGATTCGAGCGTGGTCGTGGCTGGATTCATGCTTTTCGGACGGAGAGAATTCGGTCAAAAATCGGAACGAGAAGCGAAGCGACGAGCGTCGTGATGATGATCGCGATTCCTGGATAAAAAACCTGCCAGGGCGCATCGAGAAGGTGGTCCGCACCAAGTTGAATCAGCGCTCCCCAGGTTTCCCAGGTGTCGTCGCTCTTCAAGTCCAGCAAGCCCAGCGAGTTGAACATCGACTCCATGATCAGCGAGTAGATGAAACCGAAAAAGAAGAAAGGCATTGTTAGCGGAATGAATTTCGGAAGGGCGTAGAAGACGAAAACACCGATGGGGCTGTGGCCGAGAATTTTGGCCTGCATGAACTGAAATTCGCCGCTGGCCTCGGTTACGCGAGCCAGCAGCTGCCGACCGATCAACGGGTAAATTGCGATTCCAAGGAACACGCCGAGGAGCAGGCCGCGCGGAGAAAGCGCCGAGTAGACGATTAGCAGAAGAATAAGGGGAGAGACGCAGGCGAGCGTGTTCAGGACCTGCGTTAAAACGTGCCGCGTCCAGCGCCCGAAATAGAGCACGCTGAAGGCCGTGACGATCGCGAGCGTGTAGGTGATGAGGGCGGCGACGAGGTTGATGAGGAGGGTCGGAGTCGCAGCCCGAATGACGATTTCCATGGTCGCCACTTTCTGCTCCTCGATCGATCCGGTGGCCCCGGCCGTTGGGATTTCGTTCACTTCCTGGGCGAAGCCGGTCAGCACGCCAAGAAATAGGAAAATTACGATGAGACGGGCCGAGTTCATCATTCCGTATCCGGCGTGGCGGGTTGGCGGGTTTCGATTAATTCGACGATGATGTCGACGACCAAGTTGGCGACGATTAGCATTGTCGTAACCCAAAGACTGAGGACAGCTAAACTCTGGAGATCCGTCTGCTTAGCCGATTTGTAAACTGCGAATCCGAATCCAGGGATAAAAAATGCGGTCTCGATCACGATGAGAACGCTGAGGAAAAGCGAGAGCAAAAACGGGAAGGATCGAAGAATTGGCCGCCAGATCACCGAGCGCAAAATGGTGTCGAAGATCATTCGGTGGGTCAGGCCTAACGCATGCGAAGAATGAATCGCGGAGTCCGGAATGGCATGCAGAATCGTTTGAGAAATCTGCCGAGTGACGATCGCGATTCCAGAGAGCGAAAGCGGAACGGCGAGCAGAAGACACTTGCCGAGGAACGCCGCCAGCCAGTTGGCTCCCATTCGATGGGACTCGCCGCCGATGAAAACTCCCATGTCGCTGATCGTGTAATAAAGCACGACGTAAGCGACCCAGAACGCAGGAATCGCTAGAGCAATCGAGACGAAAGCGTGGCCGAGCATCTGAGCCCAGAACTGCCGGTAGCGCCCTAACAGAATCCCCATCGGGATCCCAAATCCGTAGCTGAGGATCAACGCCAGACCGATCGTGGTCAGACTGTAAAAAAGAGCGATGTTCAGCGGCGGAAGTTCGGCCAGAGTCTGATCGCCGACCAGCCGGCCGGAGAAGATCGCTCGGAAAAAATCAGGGAACGACAAGTTGCTGTCGTAGAACGGCGCGGCCTCGAGAATCAGGAAAATAATGACGCTGAGCAAGAGAAGCTTGCCCGCTGCGAACGCAAAATTTCGACCAAAAACTTGAAGCATGTCAGGGTGCCGAGTCGGCGGTCGGGGGTTCGGGATTTGCCGGTTGCTCCGGGACTTCGGCAGGCGGGAGTTTGACCCACCAAGCGAGGTCGTGGGTCAGCGAAACGCGATTTTCTCCGATCTCGCGCCGATCACCAGAGTCCTTGGTCCCGTCCTGCACGAAGGCGTGCCCGGTGTGAAAAACCCGTGCGGTTTCGGCGAGAAAAAGGTGGACCTGAGGCTGGAGTTCGTAGATCCGAGAATGGAGCTGACCAGCGAGCCCCTGGGCCTGCTCCTCGTCCTTAGTAGTGCGGATTTCCTCGAGCAACTCGTCAACGCGCGCGTCCTCAAGCTTCGTGTAATTTCCGAGTCCCGGACCGATTTCGGTCGAATGCCAGTTGGCGAACTGGTCGAGCTTGTGTCCCAGCTCTCCCGTCATCAAAGCGGCGTCGAAAGACGTGTTGCTCGAACGAATCCCGGAAATTTCGCCATAACTAGCGAAACGCAGCTGCACATCCGCACCGATCTCGCTCCACGCCTCCAGAAGGCGCCGACCCAGCAGCTGCTGAAATTCATCCTGGCCAGCGAGCGTGAGGCTGAATTCCAGGCGATCTTTCCAGCCGGCTTCCGCCAGCAGCTTCCGGGCGAGCGAAAGATCGCGTTTGATCGGCTCAAGCGGCCCTTGAGCGAACCCGGCCGAGGGATGAATCAAGCGATCCACATGCTTGCCGGATCCCCCTAACAAATCACCAATCAGCTCATTCACATCGATCGCGTGAGCAAGCGCCAGCCGAACTTTGCGATCGCGAAACGCAGGATGATTCAGGTTCAAGGCGACGAACGTGTGGTGAACCATCGGGCTCTTCACGAGGCTGAATTCCTGGTGAGATTGGAGGTAGCTGTAGGTCGTCGGCTTAGCTTCGTATGAGTCGATCGTGTGGGTCTGAAACAGCAAACGCCGAAGCCGGTTTTCAAGCACGCGCTGGTAAACGAGTCGTTGGTTAGTCGGCCTTCCTCGGAAATAATTTTCGTTTCGGTGAAGCACAATCGGCTCTTCCGGTCGCCAGTCTCGAATCATGAATGGACCCGTTCCCACCAGAGGCGGTAGCTCAGGACGATCCGGAGTAAAATTGTGCCAGGCGTGCGCCGGAAGAATCGGGAGGTACTCCCAGACTTCGAGCGCCGGGACGATTTCTGCGCGATACCGAATCCGAAATGTGCGCGGGCCGACCGCGTCGATTCCCTGGATGGATCTCATCGCGTTGGTCAGAATCGGCTGCGTCCCGCTCTCAAGCCCGAGGTCGATCGAATGAAGCACATCGACGACGGAAACCGGCTTTCCGTCGTGCCACTGAACATCGCGGAGGTTCATCGTTAACGCGCTCTGGAAGAGGAACGGCTGCTGCTGGACGAGCTCGATTTGGCCCTCGAGTTCCTTGTTCGCCTTGAGATAAAAAAGCTCCAACTCGCGTAGAAACCGCTCCTGGTTTCCAGCTGAGTAAGCCTCGATCAGTGTCGGCTTCCCCGCCCAGCTTCGACGAACCTGATCCCCTTCGACCGCGCCAAGACGGAAGGTCTCAAACGACTCCGCCGAGGAGTGATTCGTCCGAATATTCCAGAGCGTAACCTCGGTCAAGTCCGCAGGGGGCAGCGTCGCGAGAATCTGGTAGCCGACCTCGTTGTTCCGATGATTCAGCTTGATCCGGATTTCGTCGCCGATCAGCTCGGGCTCGCCGACAATTCCCCAACCTTCCCAGTGATCCCGGGTCTTCAGAAATTCCTCAAAAGCAGGTTTGGCGTAGCGCTCAAAAACGAAAAAATATCTCAGCTCTCCAGAGTAACGCCATGACTCGGCCAGGTGCCCTTCGAGCTGCAATTTCTCATCACGGCCAAGCAATTTATCGAAGAGCAGGCTCTCAATTTCCTCAGAAATCGGGTCCTGCTGAGTCAACGGATCGACCCCGATAGGAACGGTCGTGATCGCAAAAGTGATCGACTCCGCAGCCGCCTCACCGCTGGCCGTCAGACTGCGCAGAAAATACGCCGCCAACGCGATGAGGAGGAGAGGTAGGCAGTAAATCGTTAATCGCAGCCAACGCATGGGATGAATCGCAGCAATCATCGTAAAGATTAGAGGAATTCGCAAGTTCCAGATGGTCTGGAATCGGGGCTCCTCTGCGCCAACCCAATGCGAACGGGGTTCGGAGCCAATGCATCTTTCTTGGATCTTTGATCGCCAACGTCAAGAGGCAGCCCAGTCTGAAAATCAGGCTGATCGCTGGACAAACCCTTAATTCAGCGCCTAAGGATCCGAGTTTCATGGAAACGGCTTTCGTCTTTCTTCGATACCTTGCCCGGGCTGCAATCGGCGTCGTTCCTGGAGGTGGATTTGCGGGAGAAATGATTTCCGACCTAGTTGCGGGGATTGCCAAGGATGCCTTTGATCGCTGGTCGGGCGACCGGAAGCGGACGCAGATGAGGAAAGATATGGAGATCGTCGCTGAAGCTCGCCTTGAGGAGGTGGAGAGCTTCATTCATCAGACCGTTTCCACTGAGGCAGCGAATTGGCCTGAAGACTCTAAAAGGCGATTGGAAGGCTGGTTGACCCAGATTCCATTCTCGCTCCAGAGATCGCTGCGGCGTACCGCCGATCCCAGCGGAAAGACCGTTCCCAATCACCTCGTTCCGAATTCGGCCGAAGAGTTTCAGTCGATGCTGCCGGACCGCCTGCCCCGGTTTCAAAGCGGCCACAGCCCGTCCGGTTGCGGCGATTGGAAACTGGTGCGGTTGCTGGGCGCGGGCGGATTTGGAGAGGTCTGGATGGCGGAGAATCCGTTTATGCCAAGCGCCGAGCCGGTGGCGCTCAAATTCTGCATCGATTCGGCAGCTGCTGACCAGTTGCGACGAGAAGCCGTGTTGCTGGATCGAGTTCGCCGTGAGGGGCGGCATCCGGGCATCGTTCCCCTGCTCGACACGCATCTCAGTGCCGAGGTTCCCTGCCTGCGCTACGAATTCGTTGAAGGAGGGGACCTCGCGGGACTGATCCGGGAATGGCGCGCGAAAGAGAGCGGACCTTCCCCTGATGAAGCGGCGCGTATCGTCTTGCGAATCGCAGAAATCATGGCCTTTGCCCACCGCCTCGAACCTCCGATTGTCCACCGAGACCTGAAGCCCGCAAACATCCTCATCGATCCTTCCTCAGGTAAGAATCGGTTTCGAATTGCCGATTTCGGGCTTGGCGGCGTGGCCGCCGATTCGGCGTCCTTGAACAGTCAGGCGCGTTCGCGTCCGGCGGAAGTTCTTGGTCAGTCGCTGCTGGGCTCCCACACCCCGCTGTACGCCTCTCCCGAACAGGAGCGCGGAAGCGCGAGCCCGATCCGCGCGACGATGTCCACGCGATCGGCGTGATCTGGTATCAGCTTCTGACAGGAGATCTGCGAAAAGGCAGTCCTCGTGGAAGTGGATGGAAGCGCCGACTTCGGGGCGAATTGAGTGTGCCCGGTGAGCACATCGAGCTTCTGGAACGATGCATCGAGGAAGAACCACAGGACCGAATCGCGGATGCTGCCGAATTGTTGGCGGAGTTGGAAAAACTCTTTGAGCAGCGTGAGCCGCAGGCCGTGGAAAAGGCGGAAAACGCGATGGTTGAAACTTCTCTCGGGGTGCCGCCACAGCTGCCTGAGGGCTTTGGAAAGACTAGCAAATCGCCGCCAATCGCCATAGTCGAAATCAACCCTGTGGATTCGATATTGCGCCCAAGCTCCTTCAAGCCTACTAAGTTCCCCAAGCTGGCTTGGATAACCGGATTTCTGTCCGCAGCGATTGCGCTGTTTGCGTTTGCGATTAGGCTTTTTCCTCAAGAATTGAACGTAGCGGTGCCAGCAATCTTGATCGGCGGTTTTTTTGCGGCGCTGACAGGATTGATTTCAAGACCGTCGTTGGCCTTCGCTTTTGGTATCCCCGGCGGCTTTGTTGCAGCCAATATTGTTTTTGTGCCAATCCACTTTCCAGCTGATCGCCAGCTTCCTATGGCGATTGAGTTCGGTCTTGGAGCTGTTTTCGCTTCCATGGCCTACTTTAAACTATTTTATCGTTCGAAAACCTCAGAGATTTTATCGCGGTCAACAAAGAACTGATTACCCAGCAACTGCCGGCCGAAAGAGCCCCATTTTTCGGGGCGTGGACTCTGCATGACTCGTTATCTCTTCGCCGTCTGCCTTTTTTCAATCGCCCACGCTCAGGAACCAGAGCACCAGATCCGCTGGGCGGCCGAGCCGATCACGATCGACGGCAAGGCGGATGAGAAGATATGGGAGACGGCTCAGGTGATCGATAAGTTTCAACTCGGCTGGCTCGCGGAGCCGCGCGATGCGCTAACGAAGACGAAGGCGCGGCTGCTTTGGGATCGCGATTTCGTCTACTTTTTTGCTGAGATGGAGGACACCGATCTCTACGCCGACGAGACTAAGCACGATGGGAATCTCTGGGAAAACGACGTCTTCGAACTCTTCTTTAAACCCTCGCCGAAGCATCCCGGCTACTACGAATTCCAGGTGAACCCGACTGGCGCGATTCTCGATGTTTTTTATCCACGACTCAACGCAGGCGGCCTGAAGCGGTTCATCGATGACTTCGAATTCCACGTTGAAGCCGCCGTTCAACTCAACGGCACGCTAAATCATTGGGAGGACACGGACGAGGGGTGGAGTTGCGAGGGACGAATCCCGTGGACCGATTTTGTGAAAACGGGCGGGCCGCCAGCGCCGGATGAAATCTGGAAATTCACTCTCTGTCGCTACGACTACTCGGTCGATCTCGAAGGCGGCAAGGACTCATCGTCTGTTGCTCCGCTTTCAAGATATAACTTTCACTGGTGGGAAGATTATTTGCCTGTGAAATTCATCGGACCGCCTGACGACCAAGCTCAACTCCCGGAGGCGCTCAAGTCGTTTGGAGCTGCGGACACAACGCGGATGGCCGGCTCGCCGGAACCTCCGCCGCCGTTCACTGTCGAGCCCGCGTTTCCCGATCTGGAAGAAATCAGGGATCTGATCACTTTTGCGTTCGAGCCCGGAACCGGGCGAATTTTCTACACCGATCGTTTGCCGGGAAAGCAGGAATCCCGTCTTCGACGCTTCGATCCGAAGACGGGAAAAACGGAAACGCTTTTCGAGAATCTCTACACATTTTACGATCTGGAATTTCACCCTGACTTTGCCAAAAACGGTTACCTTTTTGTTGGAAACAACGGGCCGTCCGATCTCCCGCGTCCCGAGCGACATTCGCGCGTGACACGCTACAAATTCGATTTCGAAACCCAGCAGCTGCTGGCGGATTCGGAGAAGACGATTATCGAATGGCTCTCCGGCGGACACGACGGTTCGGCTGTGGCGTTCGGCGCTGAAGGGCTGCTTTTCGTGACTTCGGGCGACGGCTCAAACGATTCGGACACGAACATTCAGGGCCAGGGGCTGGATCATTTGCGCGCGAAAGTTTTGCGGATCGACGTCGACCACGGCGATCCCTACGCAGTGCCGAAGGACAATCCGTTTGTGGATTTGTCAGGCGCTCGACCGGAGACTTGGGCTTACGGCTTTCGGAACCCGTGGCGGATGTCCTACGACGCAAAAAGTGATCAGCTTTGGGTCGGCAACAACGGGCAAGATTTGTTGGAACAGGTCTACCTTGTCGAGCGCGGCGCAAACTACGGATGGAGCGTCTATGAAGGCAGCCGCATCTTTTATGAGAACCGGAAACTCGGCCCGACGCCGGTCTCCAAACCGACTTTTGAGCACGATCACGGTGAGTCGCGTTCGCTGACTGGCGGGCTGGTTTACAACGGAGATCGCTGGCCGGATCTCGACGGGGCTTATCTTTATGGTGATAATTCGACTGGCAAAATCTGGGCCGGCAAACACGACGGCGAGAAGGTCACCTGGCACGAAGAAATCGCGGACACGAACCTTTCGATCTCGGATTTTGGAGTCGACGCGGACGGCGAAATTCTCATCGCGGATCTCCAGCGCGGTGCTGCTTTTTATCGGCTTGTCAGGAACGAAGCCAAGGACAAGTCCGCTGAATTTCCCCGCAAGCTCAGCCAGACCGGCTTATTCAAATCAGTTTCCGCGCACGAAGTCGAATCGGCGCTCCTTCCCTACAGCGTGGCTGTTCCGCAGTGGGCTGACGGCGCGACTGCCGATCGATTCCTGGCCTTGCCTGAAGTCAAAGAGCGGATGCTAAGCCTCAGCCCATACAACGGCTGGAAACTCCCCGAAGGGACAACGGCGATTCAGACATTTGGATTCGGAGAAGGAGAAAACCGCCGTTTGGTCGAAACCCGGATCCTGACACAACAAGAAAAAGAGTGGTTCGCCTATTCCTACCGCTGGAACGAAGCCCAAACAGAAGCCACGCTCGTCGACGCCGATGGAGCTGACGCGGAGATCAAAATCGGCGATCGCCTGCATTCGTGGAGATTCGCCAGTCGAGCCGAATGCATGTTTTGCCACTCTCGCGCGTCCGGTTTCGTGCTCGGCTTGCAGACACCGCAGTTCAACACAACTCACGACTACGGCGACGGCGCGCGTGAGCAGCTGCTGGTTCTGGAAGCGCTGGGTTTGAGCCGCTCCAATTGGAAAACCGACGCGCTCCAGGGCGAGCAACTTGCGCTCAGTTGGGACAAACGCGAGGCTCGTGATCGCAACGACGTCGAAACTCAGGACCGTCTGGATCTCGCGCATCAACGCCGGTTCGGAACCCGCAACCAACGTGGTGGCCCGTCAAATCCAGGAATGCTTTCGATGTCTCCCGCGAGCTACCCAAGACTCGCTCGACCTGACGATCAAACTCAGCCAGTCGCGCTGCGGGCTCGCTCCTATCTCCACGCGAACTGCGCGCACTGCCATCGAGAAGCCGGTGGTGGAAACTCTCGGATCAATCTTCAATTCTTTCTCGACGAACGCTTCATGAATTTGTTTGAGTCGCCTAACCACGGAACGCTCGGCCTGACTCCAGCCGAGGATTTCCGAGTGGTTAAGCCGGGCGATCCATCGAGGTCGACCCTGTTTCATCGAGTCGCCAATCGCGGCGAGGGTTCTGGTCAGATGCCGCCGATCGGTGCTCACACGCCGGATCCGGCTGCGGCAACCGTGATCCTCCAGTGGATCGCGGAAATGAAGGAACCCTGACCGAAAAGCAGGCTAAAACTGCCGTTGCTCGAAGATCGCTGCTGGATCAACTCGGCTCGAAAAGAGCCTTCATCCCAACGGACGAATCGACGAGTTCACGCGCGTAATCGTTGTCCTTCACTCCGCTGATCGTGACGAAAGTGTGGAACGCGTTCTTCCTCGTTTTCGTGATTCGGCGAAAGGTCTCGCGGCGCTCCCGCAGCTGCTTGGCGTAGCGCTTGTCGATCACGAATTCGGCCTCGGAAAATTTCATCTCGCAGAGGTTGATGCAGGCGTCAGCGCGATCGATGAGGAGGTCGATCTGCGCGCCAGTCTCAGCTTTGTCGGAAGGCCGGTAGAGCCAGGAAGCGGTTTCGGTGGAGACGCCGGCGATGCCCAGCGCGGCTTTGATCTGGCTGATGTGTTTGAAGCAGAGAGTTTCGAACGCAAGGCCACTCCAGGCGCGCCACTTCGGCGTGCCGCGCATCTTCTGCCAACCGCCGGAAGCGTCACCGCGCCAGCGCTCCATCCAACGCAGGTGGAAGAGCGAAAACTCGTCGGCCAGCCGGTAGATCGTGTCTTTGGCGCGTTTTCCATACGGCGCCGAGCTGCGGATGAAGTCGGACTCGCGGAGTTCGTCGAGGGTCGTGGTCAGGCGGCCGCTTGGCGATTGTTTTGTCGCTGCCGCGATTTCGTTGCGTGTCAGGCCAGCGCTTTTTGCCGCGAGGGCGCGGACGATTTGGACGTGGCGTTCCGGGCTGTCGAACAGCGCCGGATAGAGCTTGGAAAACTCGTCTCGCAGGAGCCCTTCGCGCGAAAAACAAACGCGATCGATGATCTGGGTCGCGGACTCGCCGCGCCGTGCTTGTTCGAGGTAAAGCGGCACGCCGCCGAAGGCCATGTAGAGTTCGATCACCTGGTAATCGGTCAGGCTGACCCCACGGCTTTGGAGGAGTTCGCGGCTCTCGGCGAGGTCGAATGGCTCGAGGCGCATCTGATGGGTAACGCGATTGTGAAGCCCGCCTTTGTCGTGCAGGAGTTTGCGAATCATCCAGGACGCGGCCGAGCCGCAAACGACGAGGATGAGGTTGTTCTGGCGGCTGCCCCATGAATTCCAGAAATGATCGAGCGCTGGCAGGAATCGGGAGCGCGGCCCGGCGAGCCAGGGAAGTTCGTCGAAGAAAATGACGTGCTTGCGCTCGGTCGACAGAGTCTCGCCCCAGGCTTCCAATTCGCGGAACGCCTCCGGCCAGGATTTCGGCACACCCTTTTCCGGAAAATTCCCGGCTGACGCTTTGCCGAGGGCGAGCGCGAAGTTTTCCAGCTGATTGCGGAGGGGGCCGTCTTTCATCCCGACCAACTCAAGCGTGATGTTTTCCTTCAATCCCTCGCGAATGAGGAAGGTTTTTCCAACTCGCCTGCGGCCGTGGACAGCGAGGAAGATGGGTTGTCGGGAGGCCAGAAGTTCGTCGAACCGCCGAAGCTGGCTGTGGCGCCCGACGAGTTTACGTGGCTCCATCATGGCTAAATCGTATCCACATATAGAGAAATAGCCATCAATAATTTTATATATGGCTAAATCTAATATTATTCGTGTGATTTAGCCGGTTTAAATTTACGCAGATGATTCAGCGATTGCTGGCCAAGTCACGCTAAATCTGCTCGAATGACGAGATGAAACCCCAATTCGCTCTCGCCGCGGCCGCTTGCCTGCTGCTGCCCCTCTTCGTGACCGCTCAGGACGACCCGCCGGCCTGGCCGATTCTCTCAGCAGCTGCTGACTCCGATCCGTTTCCAAACACCAAACCGCTCGATTGGGACGGCGACCTCGCATCGCGGATGGTCGACGGGATTGACGAGTTTCTACTGAAGGAAATCGAAGCTTCGGTTGATCGGCGCGATGCCGCTGGCAAGCCGGATCGTGACAAGTTAGCGGCGATGCTGGGAGTTTCGCGTGACGCGCGTCCTGAGAAGCCGAATCTCGAATTCGTTGACTGGACAGCCGGGCCTCGGGCGGAAGGAAAGGGTTTTGTGGTTCGGCAAGTGCGCTGGAACGCGTTTCGCGACGTGCACGGGATCGGCCTGCTTTTTGAGCCCGAGGGCGAGGCGGTGGCGAACGTGATCGTGATTCCAGATGCGGGGCAAACACCGGAGGAAATCGCGAAACTTCCTCCTTTCGCTGACTCCGCTTCAGCGACGAACCCAGCAGCTGCTCATCTCGCAAACCTGGGTTGCCGGGTTCTCGTGCCGATGCTGATCAGCCGCGATGA
Source organism: Verrucomicrobiales bacterium (assembly GCA_047620505.1). Taxonomy (GTDB): domain Bacteria; phylum Verrucomicrobiota; class Verrucomicrobiia; order Verrucomicrobiales; family DEV007; genus JBLHKS01. The sequence goes on from JBLHKS010000034.1 coordinate 29,092, forward strand.
TCACGAAAAATTCAGCATGTCGAACCGCGAATGGGTTCATCGATCGGCATACATGTTAGGGAGGACGCTGGTCGGTTACGAAGTTCAAAAAGTGTTGGCCGGGGTCGACTGCCTTCTGGAGTTGCGAGGCGATTCGAAAAGCGAGATCGCGGTTGTCGGCTGGGGCGAAGGTGGTCGGATCGCGCTCTACGCGGCGGCATTGGACGAGCGGATCAGTTCGACTTGTATAAGCGGATATTTCGGAGAGCGGCAGGGCGTTTGGGACGAGCCTGCGGATCGGACGGTTTTTGGTTTATTGAACGAGTTAGGCGACGCCGAAATTGCCTCTCTGATTGCGCCTCGAGAGTTGCTGATCGAGCATACGAGCGCGCCGAACTACGTCTTTCGGCCTGACGAAAACGGAATTCCGGAGCGGCTTTCGGAACGCGGCAAGAAGGCAGGGAAACCTGGAAAATTGATCGAACCGACTGCTGAGGAGGCTCAAGCCGAGTTTGCGCGCCTCCAGAAGATCTTGGGGGCCAAACCGGATTCTGCGAGCCTGGTCGAATCCGAACTTCCACTGGCGCACTCGACTTTGATTAGTTTTCTTGGATCTGTTCGAGCCGACGCCGGGCAGAGGGCCGACTCGATTTACACAGCAGTTCATGATGATTTTGGGCCGCATGATCCGATCGCCGATCGCCACGCCGCGCAGCTTCACGAAATCGACGATCACAATCAGTGGGCGCTGATCGACGGGAATCGCGTTCGCGCGGAGTTGTTCAAGGATCTGAAGACGGACTCGCTCGAAAATTTCGAAGCGGACATCGAGCGCTATCGAGATCAGTTTCGCGACGAGGTTGTCGGGAAATTCGATCAGCAGCTGCTGGCGGCGAATCCGCGCTCCCGGAAATATCAGGAAGGCCCGAAGACGACCAGCTACGAAGTCGTGCTCGACGTTTTTCCCGGCGTGTTCGCCTACGGCGTCCTGACATTGCCAAAAGATCTCGACGTCGCCGGCGGCGAGAAACGGCCGGTTGTGGTTTGCCAGCACGGACTGGAAGGCCGCCCGCAAGATGTGATCGGCGAGGAGGGCCACAAACATTACAGCGCTTTCGCGACGCGCCTGGCGGAACGCGGCTTCGTGACTTTCGCTCCGCAGAATATTTACATTTTCCACGATCGATTCCGGACGCTCCAGTTCAAAGCAAACGCCGTCGGCTGCACTTTGTTTTCCGTGATGGTTCCGCAGCACGAGCAAATCACGGGTTGGCTCGCAGAGCTGCCGTTTGTCGATCCTGACAGAATTGCCTTTTACGGTCTCAGTTACGGTGGGAAGTCCGCGATGCGCCTCCCGCCGTTGGTCGATCGCTACTGCCTCTCGATCTGCTCGGCTGACTTCAATGAATGGGTCTGGAAAAACGCGGCGACGGACCCCAAATCAGCTCGCTACACCTACGCAGGCAAAGGCGAGTACGAGATTTTTGAGTTCAATCTCGGCAACACATTCAACTACGCGGAAATGGCGGCTTTGATCTGCCCTCGACCGTTTATGGTCGAGCGCGGCCACTTCGACGGCGTTGCCCCGGACGAAACCGTGGCTTACGAATTCGCGAAAGTTCGCCATCTTTATCAAGCTAAGCTCGGTATCGGCGACCGCGCGGAAATCGAGTGGTTCGCCGGGCCGCATTCGATCAATGGGGTTGGAACCTACGAGTTCCTCCACAAGCACCTGAATTGGCCGAAACCAAAGGACTAACTCGTTCCCGCTGCGGCTTTGGCCTTAGCGGCCGCTTGCTTTGCGGTGGCGGCTCCGGCTTCCGCTCGCTTGAAAGCTGCCTTTGCGGCTTCCAACGCTGAAACGGCGAGATCGGTGCTTTCGGCCCTCGGTGTTTGCGGAGATTTCTTGCTGGCCGCTACGGCTTTCACGGCTGCCGCTTCGATTTCCTTTATAGCTGCTTTCGCATCAGCGGCGGCGGTTGTGGCTTCGGTCGCTGCGGCTTGAGTTTTCTCAACAGCCGCGGTAGCCGACATCGCTGCCGTTTCCAAGTCGGCAAGATTCGCAGGCGGCTCGGTTGCGGCCTTCGCATCGGCGAGCGCTTTCGCCGCGGTGGCAGCGGCTGCCTTTGAAGCTGTGACGGCGTCTTTCGCAGTTCTGGCGAAACCATCGGCATCAGCGAGGTGTCGATTCGATGCGCCGATCATCTTTTTCGACTCCCGCACGGCACCGCGTTCAGCCACGATATCGCGCCAGTCGTAGAGCTCGAAGCCCTCACCAAGCCCACCAGCTCCGTTCAGCAGCTGCTGGCATTTTGCGTTCCACGCAGCGAGATCGGGCGGCCCCTTTTCCGCGTCCCTTGATTTCGGGAAGACAAGGTAAGTCACTTTCAGATCGCTCACAGGTCGCTGGTAAGGCGTCGACCCTTCATTGATCGTCGTCGCGACGAAGAGCGAAGCCTCGCCCATCTTCCAACTCGGTCCGGCGTCGCCACAGATCGCTGGGTAGGCTTTGTCGCCGTGAATCACGACCGCGTAGTCGCCGATCGCTGGCGCGTGTGAACCGCTGCCACCGAGCAGCGAAAGCGGCAGCACGATGAAAGGGTCCGCTTCGGCGATGAGGAAACTGCGGCCTTTCAAATCGGGGATGATCAGCTTGAGTTTGTCCCTGCGGCTTAGGAGATAGCGATTTCGATCCGCGCTGAGCCCGGGAATCGCGTATTCTTTCAGGATCTCTTCCAGCTCTTTCTCGAAGCGCTCAAGCAACGGGTTCGGCGTCTGCGTTTTCTTCGGCCAACCCAGACTGGTCGTCGCCTGGTAGTGCGCCGACAGCGAAATGTAATCATCGACCTCCGGCATCCGATCGCCGTCCGAGCCGTCGGCGACCACGTCCATTTCACCCTGCATCAGAAGCACTTTCTGGCCGGTATCCGGATGAGTTAGATTCAGAATTGTCTCACAATCAAAATAGTTATGACGAGTTTCGACCGAGTGAAGACGAGTCACTGTGGATTTGATCCGTTTGTGCTTTTCGGCGTAGAGCTTGTCGTAGTACGGGGAAACCTGGGCCGTCTGGAGCATCGTCGCCAAGCCAGGCAACATTTCGGGAAGTTTTCCATTCAGCGTTGCGAGCTCGGTCAGGCTTTGATTCGCTTTGGGAACTTTGATTTTGAGTTTCACCTCAAATTCATAAGCCGCGTCAACCCCCCGTTCCTTGCTGGCGGTCGAGCCTTCCTGGAGATCGAGTTCGGTCCTGACATTGATGCCATTGAAAAGCTTGGCGACGTCATATTCGGTCCTCGGCAAAATCGCATTGATCGGTGCTTCCGGCCTTGGCGTAGGATTCTGGGTTTCCGTCGGCAGCCCAGCGGCTTCCAGCGCGGCGATCCGGATTTGAGCGATCTCCGATTCCAGTTTCTGGACTCTTCCCAGGGCTTCTCTCAGTTCGGCGTCTTCGATGGTTTCGCCGGCCGCTGGCGCGGCTCGTCCGCTCAACGCGGCATTCAGATTGCGCTTCAGACGCGAGGGAACGTCGGTGAAATAGACCAGAAACGGAATCGCGACGAGGCAAAGCAAAATGAGCAACAGGACTAGATTTCCCATCGCATTCGAGACAACCGATGGCTTCCCAGCCTTGGATTCAGTCGGCTCTGCCTTGGGTTCAGTCTTGGATTCAGTCGGCTTTGCCTCGGGTTCGGTCTTGGGTTTAGACGGCGCTGCCTTTTCGACAGGAGAGGACTCGGGCGGAGTTTCGCTTGGTTGGAAACTTGAAGGTATCGGTTCTTCGGCCATGATCAGATCGTTTCAAAATTGTGTCGACTCGACGCTATCGCAAGTTTCATCATGATCGTTCAGCAACTCGAGAAACAATCGCCTTTCACTACTAAAGATGGCTCTACGATTCGTAGTATTCTGGACAACGCCAACGCGCCTGTCGCAAACCAGAGTCTGGCCGAAGCGACGCTTCCAACGGGCACCGCGACTGACCGACACTACCACAAACTGAGCGAGGAATTCTATTTTCTGCTCGAGGGATCCGGAACGATGGAGATCGATGGCGACGAAAAAACGGTCGGTCCCGGCGACGCGATTCTGATCCCGCCTGGAGCCTGGCACCAGATCACGGCGACTGAGCCGCTCCGGTTTCTCTGCTGCTGTGCGCCGCCGTATTCGCACGAAGATACGTATTTCGATTAGCCTGAGTTAGAGCTTCTTCGCTCGCAGATTGCGAAACTTCACGAGACCACCTTTGCCGTGGTGCTGAATACCGAAGTAGCCTTCGAGCGACTGCGAATCTTCGAAATCGGCGACGAGCTTGCCATTGATGAAGGTCTTAATTTTTGGCCCTCGGCATTCGACGCGCAGCAGGTTCCATTCGGCAGGCTTGAACGCATCGGCGACGCGCTCCTTGTACTCAGCGCCCTGGTCTTTGCCTGGGTAAAGCCAGCCACCGAGGCCGATTCCGTAAACACCGCCCGGTTTGGCGAGATCGATCTCGAGTTGATAGCCCTTAGGCTTTCCGGTTTCGCCCGTGCAACGAAAGGCGAGCCCCGAGTTGAAGCCTTTCCTGGCGTCGGCGGGCGGAAGCATGACTTCGGCTTCGACGATGAAGTCGGCCAGCTTCAGGTCGCTGGTTACCCAGACGTTGACGTCCGAAACGAGGTGGAGTTCGTCGTCTACGGCTTCGAATTTGGTTACCTCAGCTCGGGGCGTCCAGCCCTTGGTGGATTCGCCGTCAAACAGCGGAATCCAGGGCGATTTGGAATCTTCGGCACAGACCGGAAGGACGAGCGCGGCGATCAGCAGCTGCTGGGTCAGGAAAATGGATTTTCTCACAATGATTTAACGGCGATTTTTATTGCGGCCACCGAGCAGGCTTTGAATCAGACCACGTCGAGGACGAGCAGGAGCCGTGGTTTCAGGTTCGTCGTAGACTTCTTCCAAGCCAGTCTTTCGGAAAATGGATCCGGTCGGCAACGGTTCGTCGAGAATCATCCCGGCAGCAACGTGGGCGATTTCGATTTCACCGGAGGTGGCTTGAAGCTCCGCGAGCCGCTCGTCGTCGAGGAATTCGTCGAAATATTCGCCGACAATCGGGCCTGCAAGACGTCCACCGCTGACCGTTTCGCCAGGGTCGCCTTCGTAAAGCGCAGCGTAGGCATAAACCGGAAATTCTGCCGGAGCGAACCCAGCGAACCAGGCAACATTCTGGTCAAGATTCGGCTTCCACTGACCGGTTCCGGTTTTGCCGGTCATTTTGATTCGATCATGCCGAACGCGTTGACCGGTGCCGTTGCCGGCGTTAACGACGTCGTGCATTCCGCGGTGAACGACGGCGAGATTGTGCGGCGAGATGTTTAAATATTTATCGACGACCGGGTAACTTTCGACAATCCGGTTGGAGTAGTCCTGGAGCTGGAGCACAAGCCGGGCCTGGCGAAAATACTGTCGGTTTCCAATCGCTCCCATCATCTGGCAGACTTGGAGCGGAGTCGTCTCAACCGCGCCCTGGCCGATGGCGATGCTGGCGAGGTCGCCATTCATGATCTGCCAGCCGAAATGTTTTCGATACCATTCGTTGGACGGCATGATCCCCTTCGCTTCTTCAGGCAAGGGAACGCCGGTCTTCGCGCCAAGGCCGAGCTTCAGCCCCATCGCTGTGATGGGCACCGAGCCAGTATCGATGGCAGCCTGATAAAACCAAGTGTTGCAGGACCGAGTGATGGCTCCGATGACGTTCATCTGGCCCTCGGGCTCTTTATTCCAGTTATGCGCGATGTGATTGCCGATCGTGAATGCTGTCGGGCAATCGTAGAGGGTGAATTCGTTGACCGATCCGGCTTCGAGCATCGCCAACGCGCAGGAAACTTTGAACGTTGATGCTGGCGGGTAAGTGGCTTGGAAGGCGCGTCCGTACATCGGCTTGGCGGGATCGTTGACCAGCGAATTGTGCATCTCGGTGCTGACCCTGGGGATATAAACGTTCGGATCGAACCAAGGGTAGGACGCCATCACGAGGACATCGCCGGATTGAACATCCATGATGACGAAAGCACCTCGCTTGGCCTTTTCTTCAAGATGGCGCTCGGCCATGATCTGCATGTCGATATCGAGCGAGGTGACGATATTGTTCCCCGGCACAGGCGAGCGGATGATGGTTTCTTCGACGCGGTCTCCCTTTTCGTCGAAAATGATCTGGACGCGTCCCGGGCTGCCCGACAGCTCCCGATCATACCAGAGTTCCAACCCGCGAACGCCTTCGGCAGTCGGCCACATCATTTCGCCGTCCGGGATTTCGCCTTTTGGCCAGGGACCGCGTTTGCCGACATAACCAAGGATGTGGCTGGCCGTTTTGCCCTCCGGATAAATCCGCTGATAGGTCGGGTGAAGAATCAGGCCGGGAAACTTGGCTTCCGCGACCTTGCCGCGCTGCTCCTCGGTCAGAGGCCGATTCGTGAAAATCAGAGGAAGCCAACGCCGGCTTTTGTAGTGATCGAGAATGTCATCGTCGTCGATCTCCAAACTCCGCCCGAGAACTTCGTTCGCAGTGTCGAGGCGCTCCTTGGCGTAGGCGATAATTTCGGCGTCTTCAGCCTTTCCCATGTGCGGAAAATTCAGGCCGAGGTAGTAAACCACGACATTTCGCGCAAGAGCACGGCCGTAGCGGTCGACGATCTGGCCTCGCGGAGCAGGAATCGAGAGATTGAGAATTCGAGCGCCTTTGACAGTCGTCGAACTGGGCGCAAATCCCGGTCCGGTGGTCTGCGGGCCCTCAGGCAGGTCTGGAAGCGGAGGCGCAATTTCGGGCGCGACTTCCGGAGTCGAGCTGGCTTTTTCCTCAGGCGGCAGAACCGCGCCAGTGACCGGCGGAAGCGCTTCGACGGGAACGCGATCCGGCTCAGTAGCGGGCGGAGTTTGCGGAGCCGTCATCGGGGGCCGCTCCGGGTATCCAGGAACCTTGGGCTGAGGGAGATTTGGAGTCGCTGGAGGCCTGGTCGTCGGACCTGCCTCTTCTGGCGGAAGGCCGGGTTGGAGCGGCTCAAAACCCGGTCGCGGTTCCGGCGGAACAGGCCGAGGGAGACCCGGCTCGGTCGGGGCAGTCGGATCGATCGGTTTTGGCTTGATCGGGTCGCCCGTGCGGAAAATCGGCGCGACCTCGGGCTCCTCCTGCTGAGCCAGCAGCTGCTGGCCGGAATTGACCGCGATCAGACCGATCACGATCGCCAATCCGGCTATAATTCCGATAGGTCTGATGTTCGAAAGAAATCCCATGAGCGGCGGGCAGTTTAGGGCTGCTTCGGAAAGCGTGCGAGTCCTTTTTGGATCGGTTGAAAGCTTTGGGCCTGGGGCGACGGGCATGGTAGATGAAAGTATGGATTCTTTTGGACGCGAAAGGAGGCTACGGGCCCGCCGAGTCATGCCTTTCTCCTGAATCGAAAAATATCGTGATGCGAATTCTGCAATTGACCTCATTTTTCGCCGCAGCCTTCGCCTTTTTCGCAATCGGCACGGTCGATGCGAGTTCCAGTTCGACCGCAGGCCCACCTGAGCAACGGATCGATCAATTGATCGACGCAAAGCTCAAAGAGATGAAGCTCGAGCCAAATCCCGAGATCGATGACGCCACGTTTTTGCGCAGGGCACACTTGGATATTATCGGTCGGGTTCCAACCATCGAAGAGGCAGAGGCTTTCAGCGCCGACCCGAAGGAAGATCGACGCAGACGACTAATCGAGGGCTTGCTGAATTCCGAAGGCTACGTCAGTCACTATTATAATTTTTGGGCTGATATTCTTCGGATCAACACCCGTCTCGGCATCAACGAAACTCCTCCCGCTGTCGAATATGCCTATCGGCTCTGGCTTAAAAGCGCGTTGCGAGAAAATACGCCTTACAATTCGTTTGTAAGAGAGCTGGTGAGCGCCCGGGGCAAGTTCTGGGAAAATAGTGCGATCGGTTATTATCAACGGGACCGCGGAATGCCGCTGGAAAACATGTCCAACACCGTTCGGATCTTTCTAGGCACTCGACTCGAATGCGCGCAGTGCCACGATCATCCGTTCGATCACTGGACCCAACTGGATTACTACAAAATGGCCGCGTTCAGCTATGGAATGGACTCGAGACGCTTCACGCATGCGAATCGAGAAGCGCTACACGCGCATCTCGACCAAACTCGACTGGATATCTACTCCGGAGGGATTGAGGCGATCGAGGAATTCGAAGCACAATCCCAGGGCGCTCGCAGGGCTGAGGATATCCTTTCGATTCGGATACGAAACATCATTACGACGGAAACTGAACGCCCATTGGAACTTCCTCACGACTACAAGTATAGCAATGGAAAGCCCTTTGATGTCGTGGCGGCCGGAACGATGTTCGGTCAGCTGGAAAATGCCAGCGTAAGCGATATTGATGCTTATGCCGATTGGATGACCTCAAAGGAAAATCCAACCTTCACTCGCGTGATCGCGAACCGGCTTTGGAAAAAGGTATTCGGCGTTGGGATTTTCGAGCCGACCGATGAAATTAACGATTCTACCTTCATATCCAATCCCGAGCTGTTGTCCTATCTGGAGGTGCTTATGCATGACTTCGATTATGATATGAAGGCATTCTTGAGCGTCCTCTTCAATACAAAAACCTATCAACGAGCCTCCAAGGAGGAACAGTTCCAGATCGGAACGCCTTCTTACTTTCAGGGGCCCGAGTTCCGCCGCATGAGCGCCGAACAAATTTGGGATTCCGTGGTTGGGCTGGTTTTGCCCGAGGTGGATTATTACAGCCCTGATCTCAACCGACAGCTGGCGGATATCGATCGAGTCAGGACGATCTACCAAAGCCTTGCCGAAATACCAAAGGACGAATTCATCGCCGCTGTCGAGGAACTCCGAGATACGATGGCCACAAATCTCACGAGAAAGAACCTGGTCGACGAGCAACGACGGAAAGCCTACGCAGAAAAGAACGATGATTTATTCCAACAGAAATCCGAGGAATTAAAAGTATTGCAGAGCGAAGTCGCCGACAAAATTTCCAGTATACAAAGAACGCGCCATCGGGATATCGCGATAACGGAGCGGCTCGCCTCTTTTGGCATGGTTGAATTGTCGACGAGAACAGACGGCGAGCTTCCCGTGAGCGAAGATGCGAAAATTTCCGTCGTTACAATTCGGCACAAGCCGATTTTCCCCAAACCACCTCCCGGGCTCGAGTCGAATCAATTCAAAGTATGGCGCGCGGTGCAGGCGCAAGAATATAAGGATTACCTGAGCCTCGGTTCCAATTGGGCTCGCGCATCCGAGCTCACGTCACCGGCTCCGCGGGGGCATTTTTTGCGCGAATTCGGCCAGTCCGATCGCGATGTGATCGAAAATGCGGCCTCCGGGGCTTCAGTGCCTCAGGCGCTGAATTTGCTCAATGGGCCCATGGCAGAAGCGCTGACGAATCGATTTGGAATCCTGGGTCGCCGCATTCACGAGGCCGAAACGCCCGACGAGAAAATCGAGGTGATCTTCCAGGGCATGCTGACCCGGGCACCGACGACCCGCGAAAGGCAGCTCGCTCTGGCTCACGTCAAAGAGAGCGGAGAACAGGCCTATCAGGGCATCGTCCTTGCGCTCCTCAACACTCAACAATTCATCTTTATTCAGTAGTCGAAAGCGATGGATCGGCGACAAAAGAGCGATCACCTGCTTCATTCGCCCGCATGTCCCGCAAACTTCCTTTTGAAGAACTCGACTTTCGCGAAACGCCGCTTGGCGATCTGATTCTGCGCCGCCGAATCGTCCCTTCGCTCGACGATCTGGATGTTTACGAAATCATCCTCGGTGACGCGTTTCTAATGTCGAGTCTCTTCACTGCGGTTGAGATCGCGCTTTCGGATCTCGGGCTAGCAGCTGCTGGAAACGGCGATCCGCTCGATGTCGTCGTTGGCGGCCTTGGGCTCGGCTACACGGCGGTAGCGGCGCTCAAGAATTCGGATGTCCGTTCGCTTCTCGTCGTCGACTATCTTGAGCCCGTGATCGAGTGGCACCAGCAGGGACTTGCGCCGTTGGGGCCGACGTTGACGGAGGATTCGCGATGCCGATTCGTTCACGGTGATTTCTTCAAGCTAGCTCTGGGTGAGGATTCCGGGAAACGGTTCGATCCAAATGATCCAGACCGGAAATTCCACGCGATCCTCCTCGATATCGATCACTCTCCGTCAAACCTGCTTCACGAACGGCATTCCACGTTTTACCAGCCAGCTGGCCTGCGAAAATTGGCCTCCCAGATTCATCCGGGCGGTGTCTTCGCTCTCTGGTCAGACGATCCGCCCGCCCCTGAATTTATGACCTCGCTCAATGAGGTGTTTGCATCCAGCGAATCGCACGTGGTCACTTTCTACAATCCACTACAAGACAAAGAATCGGAGAGCACGGTCTACATCGCTAGAAAGTAGAAACCGCGAAGCGATCACGCGGAGGCGAACAGCGCGAGGAGTCGCCACCCGTGGGAAGCCGCCTGCAAGCCGTTTCCCAGCGATCCGACAAATGCCGCCTTCTTATGATGATGTCCGGGACGGCCGAGCCCGAGTCCGCCGAGGAAAAGTCCGAGTCCGGCCAAGAGAAGGATCAGGACAACGAACCATTCGGAATCTGCGGAACCTTCGTTAGTCAGCGGGTGAAGAAATAGGCTTAGTATCCAGATAAACAGGCTTAGCTTGCCTGCCCAATCAGGTGAGGCGGCTTCAGTCAGCGGTTCGGGATCCGGGGCGAGTGCGGGCCACTTCGCGGAGTCGCCAAGGGCGGCAGCGGCCACAGGTTCGAGCCAGCGTTTCAGAAATCGATCTCGCAGTTCAGAGTCGTCGATCCGAGCTGTCGCAGTCGCGAGCAAAATGCGTAGCTCTCCGGAAAAACGAGGAAAATCCGGACTGCTGAGTTCAAGCCGAGTGCAGGCCCAGCTTAGAAGCCAGACGCGATTGGCAGGCTCGGTAATTTCGAGCGACGCCTCGAGTTCCAGGGCAAATTCCTCCGGCGAGGCGAGTTCAAGAAGTCGGGATTTCGCCGATTCGACCTCAGGTGGGTCCTGGATTTCAGGGCGGCCGAGTTGCCCGCCGACAAACTGAGTCAAAACCGGCAGTTGCTGGTTTTCCGGAGCGTTTTTCTGGCGCTCGATCACTCGGTTAAACCGCTCTTCAGCAAGGTCCCTGGCTCCGATTGAATTCAGCAGCTCAACCGCAATCGCAAGGTCGTGAGAATTTTGCGCGAGCGGACTCTTAACCTGTTGGCCGAGCTCGCAGAGAAACTCGTGATTCCGGAGTTTTGCTCCAACGTCAAGACTCTGCTGCTGACCCCGGCGCAGCATCCGGAGAATCATCATGCCGTCCGTGCGAAAGCTGAATCCGGTTCCTTTCGAGCGGATCGGAAGCAGGTTCAACGTCAGCACAAATGAGAGCGTTGTCAGGATCGCGAGAGCGGGCTGCGTGCCGGGCAGCGCGAGGTCGATCGACAGCGAAATCAGGCCGACGAGGAGGTTCGTCAAGGGGCCGACGGCGACGGCGATGACCATCGGGCGGATCGGCAAATTCTGGCTATCGCAGCAGAGAAGAGTCAGGCCGTTGATCGGCCAGAGCCCGAAAAAACAACGCGTCGCGCCGAGGCTGAAACTGAAGAGCGGCTTCTGGATTCCAACGCCACAAATCGGGACTCGCAAACCCACAAGTCGCCCACCAATCGCGTGTCCGGCTTCGTGGATCACCACGCTGAAGACAACCCAGATCGGCAGCCAGACGACCCACTGGAGAAACTCGATCACACCTTTTTGAGCAGGATGGAATCGACGACAAATTTTCCGGCGAGCACGTCGCTGAGAATCACGATCGAGCTGTTTTCCTTGATCAAGCCGGCGGCCAGCAGCTGCTGAGTCGCCGAGTCGATCATCACGTTGGGATCGTCGTGAAAATCGAGCAGAAACGGCTGAACGGCTCGGTTCATCACGAGCGCTCGACAGATTTTCGGATCCGGCGTGAAGGCGAAAATCGGAGTGCGTTCCGGTCGGAGGTGAGCAACGTAATTTGCCATCACGCCGCGAGCAGTGAAGACGAGAATCGCGGCGTCTTCGAGCGAATTGGCGAGGACGACGGCGGAGTTGACGGTCTTTTGCTTGTCCGTTTTGAGTTCCGCGTTCGCGCAGAATTTTGCGCCTGGCTCCCGCTCCATCCGCCTTGCGATCCGGTCGAACATTTCGACACACTTCGCTGGGTAGGACCCAACGCTGGTTTCGCCGCTGAGCATGATCGCGTCCGCCTGCTCGTAGACCGCGTTGGCGATGTCGGTGACCTCAGCGCGGGTTGGGACCGGGTTCTCGATCATCGATTCCAGCATGTGAGTTGCCACGATGACTTTTCGGCCTAACACAGCACTTCGCTGAAGAATCGTTCGCTGAATGATAGGGAGTTCCTCGACATGAACTTCGATCCCGAGATCACCACGAGCAACCATCACGGCGTCGCTCGCCAGGATGATTTCATCGATGTGCTTGACCGCTTCCTGGTCTTCGATTTTTGCGACGATCCGGGAATCGAAATCGAGCTCCTTCATCGTGTTACGCAGGAGCTGGACGTGCTCGGCGTCGCGAACGAAACTCATCGCGACGAAGTCGGTGTCGAGCTCCGCAGCGAGGGCGAGATCCTTTTTATCCTTCCCAGTCAAGCCGGGCAAATTGACCCTGACACCAGGCAAATTAATGTGGCGGCGCGAGGTCAGCTCGCCCTCTGTCAAGACTTCGCAGATCACGCGGTCCTCGCGCGTTTCGAGGATTTTGAGGTGAAGAACTCCGTTGTCGACCAGCATCGTATCGCCCTTGGACACGTCGAGCGACAGGCCAGAATAATTCGAAGTGGTTGACGCCTTCAGCTCAGCCTCGGTGTCTTCCGAGCGGACTTCAAGCTGGTCTCCGGGCTTCAGCGCGATCGGTTTTTCCAACACTCCGGTCCGGATCGACGGCCCCTGCAGATCCATCAAAACGGCGACGGTCGTTCCTGTTTTTTCGCTCGCCTTTCGGACGCGGGCAACGACATCGCGCGTCCACTTGTGTTTGGCGTGGCTCATGTTGAGCCGAAAAATGTTCACACCTACGGCAATGAGCTGCTCGATCGCTTTAGCGCTTTCGGTAGCCGGGCCGAGGGTCGCGATGATTTTTGTCTTGCGCAACATCGCGCAGAGATTCCATCGATTGGCCTCACAAGGTAGGAGAAAACGCGAGAAAATCGCCCGGTGTCACTGCCGGTTGAAATTCGCGATCGCTCGTGCGGCTTCGCGGTTTTCGACCTGCTTTTTGAGATCTTCACGCCGATCGCGGTTGGCCTTGCCTTTGCCGACGCCGATTTCGATTTTGACGCGTCGGCCCTTCCAGTAGACCTTCAGCGCGATCAGCGTCAGCCCCTTTTCGTTCATCTGGCTGGATAGCTTGATGATTTCCTTGCGATGCAGAAGCAGTTTCCGCGGTCGACGCGAATCATGCGATTCGAAGCTGGCGCGTTCGTAAGGCTGGATGCTGCAGCCGTGTAGCCAGACTTCGTCCCTGTCGACTCGCGCGAAAGCGCCGCTCAGATTCACATGCCCGGCTCGAAGGGATTTGACCTCCGTTCCCCGCAACGCGATTCCAGCTTCGAGGCTCTCGACGATCTCGAAATCATGCCGCCCTTTGCGGTTAGTTGCGATCGTGTCCGACTCGGCCTTCTTTTTCCCCTTTGTCGTCATGGCTGAACCGCCATCATCGCCCGAAAACGGAAAAACGCGCCGGAAAACTCCGGGACGCTGCGAAAATACAAGGCGAAAGGGCGAAAAGCCTACTTGGCTTTGTCGTCGACTGGTTTGCCGACAATAATTTTCCCTTCAATAATTTCCTGAAGGGCGATGTCGGCCTGGCCCATGCGCTGGACGACTCGAATCAGCGGCGGACGGCCGTTGTTGAGCTGACGCACGCGCTGCGAAACCATGTTGATCAAAATGGGCGAATCGGGAATCACTTCCCGAGCTTTTTCGACTAGATCACTTCTCATATTGGCGATTCCATTTCCTCAAGTCCGCCCTGTCACCTAGCCGCTCGGTAGAGCGCTCGGATATTAATGACTTTGGCGTCGGACACGGGCGAAAGAAGAACGGTTGGGTGTAAAGAAAAAGGTCCGCGTGGCAATTCACCGGACCGGAACAGGCCGCTTTAGCACGAAATGGCGATTCGGCAACCATTTTCTCGGCAGGGTCTCCATTTTGGGCCACTTTATTCCAGTGGAAGCCGTAGATCCGATTCCTTCAATTCTTGATCGCGATGGCGTGCTGATTCTCGATGGCGGCCTTGGCTCGGAACTCGAGCGCCGTGGGCATGACCTCAATCATCAGCTCTGGTCCGCCCGGTTGCTGATCGATCAACCTGAGGCGTTACGCGAAGTCCATTTGGCCTACGCTCGCGCCGGTGCCGGGATGATCGTGACCGCCAGCTACCAGGCGACTTTTGAGGGATTCGCGCGTTGTGGCGTGGACGTGCGGGAAGCGACGCGGCTGTTCGCGGAGTCGGTCGAACTCGCGCAGGTTTCGGCGGAAATCGGGCGGCGCGTCCTCGTTGCGGCGAGCATCGGGCCTTGGGGAGCGTTCGCGGCGGACGGCGGCGAGTATCGAGGAAAATACGGGCTCACGGTCCAGCAGCTGCTGGCCTGGCATCGGCCCAGAGTCGAGGCGCTGCAGGAAACTTCGGCCGATCTGCTCGCCTTCGAGACGATCCCCTCTTTAGAAGAAGTCGAAGCAATCGCCGAGCTGCTGGATGCGTTCGGGCATGTCCGCGCGTGGATCAGTTTTTCTTGTCGGGATGCGGAGTTGCTTGCCGATGGGTCTCCCCTCGAAAAAGCCGTCGAACTCGTCGGCGACCACCCGCAGATCGTCGCGATCGGCTTCAACTGCGTCCCGCCATCTCGCGTTTCCCGGCTTGCGGCGCGGATTCGAGCCACAACGAACAAGCCCGTCCTCGCGAATCCAAACTCGGGCGAATCTTTCGATCTCGAACGCCGAATCTGGCGCGAAACCCGTGGGCCTGACGCGTTCGCGAACGAAGCCGCAGCCTGGACGCCGGACGTGCAGCTGCTGGGCGGCTGCTGTGGGACGACGCCGGAACACATCGCCGTTCTGCGCGACCGTCTCGGTTGACCAGCCCGACGCCCTGCGCTTCGTTCGCCGCCTCATGAAATTCGCTGCCTGCAATGAAATGTTCGTCGATTGGCCCTTCGATAAGGCCTTTCAATTTTCCAAAGAACTCGGCTACACCGGGATCGAGTTGGCCCCATTCACAATGGGCACGAACGCTTACGAAATCAGCGCCGAGAAGCGCGCCGAGGTCAAAAAACAGATCGAAGACGCCGGTTGCGAGTGCGTCGGGCTGCACTGGCTCCTCGCCAAGACTGAGGGATTTTACCTGACGACGCCTGACGCTGAAGTTCGCCAGAAGACGGGCGACTACCTCGCTGAACTCGCTCGAATGTGTTCGGATTGCGGCGGAAATATCATGGTTCTCGGCTCACCGGTTCAGCGAAATCTGCTCCCTGGCGTGAGTCACGATCAGGCGATGGAGTTTGCGGCCGAGGTGGTGAAAATCGCCGAGCCTACCTTTCGTGAACGCGGCGTAACCCTCGCGCTCGAGCCCCTCGCTCCATCCGAAGGCGATTTCCTCAACACGGCCGAACTCGGGATCGAGCTGGCGAAGATGGTCGACTCGCCAAACGTAAAATTGCACCTCGACGTCAAGGCGATGTCGAGCGAATCGAAGCCGATCGACCAGGTGATTCGCGAGAGCGCCGAGTGGATGGTTCACTTTCACGCTAACGACGCCAATTTGTTAGGACCGGGCATGGGCGAAATCGATTTCGACCCGATTTTCGCCGCGCTGAAGGATGTCGGCTATGACGGCTGGGTTTCGGTCGAAGTTTTCGACTACGAGCCAGGTGCGGAGAAAATTTGCCGCGAGAGCATGGCGACCATGCAAGCGTGTTTGGAGAAGCTGGGCGGTTTTTAGTCCCGTTTTTCCGGACGCCTCAAAGCCGCCTTCGCGAAGCGCCAGCAGCTGCTGGCGCTTCTCAATAAGACGCTGAAAGGATCGGAGACGGACGGAGCACGGATGTCCACATCCGTTTACAGAGGCTATGCAACGTCGCCTGCGAGTTCCGCAAGCCGAATCGGATCGACGCCTGAGTGATGCGAAAGGCGCTGATGCGGCTCCTTGAATTTATCGGCACGAGCGTCTTCTGTCCCTCATGAAAACCCCATCTCGTAGAGATTTCATTCGCGCCGGAGCGATCGTTGGCACCAGCGTCGCAATCAGCAGCTGCTCAGACGAAACCGATGAGCCCAAAGTGGGCTCGAAACCCGCCGGACCAAAATTCGAAGGCGTCATCGACATCCACCAACACGTCGGCTACCACGGCCGATTCGATCCGATCATGATCTCCCATCAGGAAACGATGGGGATCGCGAAGACCGTCCTGTTGCCCTCAGCCTCGGCTGTTTCGCGTCCTTCGACCCACGGAGGAAAGTCCAACGGCCTCGCCGCCCGCGCCCACGGCAACCCCGCCTGCAAACGCCTCGCCGATGCGCATCCGGACAAATTCGTCTACTTCGCCAACGAAGTTCCTGATCTCGATACGGCGCAGGCTGAGCTTGAGAAGTACCTCGACGCTGGCGCGATCGGAATCGGCGAGCAGAAATTCGGCGTCGAGTGCGATGGCCCTCACATGCGTAAAATCTACGACATCGCCAAGCACTACGACGTGCCGGTGCTGATCCATTTTCAGCACGAAAAATACAACGTCGGCTTTGAACGATTTCACAAAATCCTCGAAGCCTACCCGACGGTGAATTTCTTCGGCCATGCCCAGACCTGGTGGGCTAACATTGATAAAAATCACGATCCGGTGAAGGAAGGGATCTATCCCAAAGGCCCGGTAACGGCTGGAGGAATTACCGATCGTTACCTCGCCGATTATCCCAACATGTTCGGCGACATGTCGGCCGGCTCGGGCTTGAACGCGATGACGCGCGACCTCGACCACGCGAAGGGCTTTCTCGAGCGTCACCAGGACAAGCTCTGCTACGCCAGTGACTGCGCCGACAAGGAAGGCGAGGGCGACGGTTGTTCCGGCGCGAAGCAACTCGCGGTGGTTCACGACTTGGTCGAGGACGAAGCGGTGCGAAACAAAATCCTCTCGCTCAACGCGCGTCGCGTGCTGAAAATCTGACCGCCACTACGGCCCCGAACTCGACGATGAACTGCTGCTTGGGAACGAGCTCGACGATGAACTGCTGGGCGGAATCGGAAACGACGAACTCGAACTACTGCTGGGAAACGAACTCGAACTCGACGGCGGAAAAGACGAACTGCTCGGGAAACTCGAACTCGAACTCGACGGCGGAAAAGACGAGCTGCTCGGGAAACTCGAACTCGCCCCGCCGCCGCCGCCGGAACCTCCACCTCCACCGCCGCCACCCGTGCCCGAGATCGCCGGTCCGCCGAACAGATGCGGCATGAAATAACTGCCCAACATATCCGGCTCATCCACGTGCTCGATACCGACGTGCATCAACGTGAT
>JBLHKS010000035.1:0-46035 GCA_047620505.1 Verrucomicrobiales bacterium
ATAGCTTCAGGAATCGAGAAGACGGTCGTTCTTATTATTCCTGAAGCTTCATGATCGCCGCCGACGACTGTTTCGGGCGCTCTTGAGCCTTCAGGATTAACGACGGCGGATGTTTTCGCCTTTTCTGAAGCTTCGAGATCTCCTCATGCATCTTCCTCTTCCGGTTCCGGAAGCCAGTCCGGCTCCCCGCGGATCTGCTTCAGCTGCGCTGGGCTGAGTTGACTGCGGCGGATTCTCGCTCCGTCCAGGCTCGCTTCGCCCAGGCTCGCTTCGCCCAGGCTCGCTTCGCCCAGGCTCGCTTCGCCCAGGCTCGCTTCGCCCAGGCTCGCTTCGCCCAGGCTCGCTTCGCCCAGGCTCGCTCCGTGCAGGGTCGCTCCGTGCAGGCTCGCTTCATCCAGGCTCGCTTCGACCAGGCTCGCTCCGTCCAGGCTCGCTCCGTCCAGTCTCGCTGCGTCCAGTCTCGCTGCGTCCAGTCTCGCTCCGTCCAGGCTCGCTGCGTCCAGGCTCGCTCCGGAAAGTTCCTGCATGACGGCTAGTACCTGTGAGAAATTCAATCCGGCGAGCGATTTCAAGACAACGGGCGGACTGTTTCGGATGATCCGGTAGCCCCGGATGGTAAGAATCCGTCCGAAATCGATCGCCTGCCCGCGCACGCGGTGGAGCCAGTCTCCAAACGCGCCCTTGCGATCTTCCGGCCAGACAAATGGCTCCGCTTCGCCAACACGGCGGACGCAGGCATGGCAGGCGGCGAGGAGGGATTCTTCGGCGTGGTCGGCCTGACAGCGGAGTTCCTGGAAACTCGCCTGGGAACCGATCCGCTCCATCGGCGTTCCTTGGAGCACGGCCTCGGTGAAGAGTTCGTGGAAGACGTCGCGCCATTGCCGGGCGCGCTTGTCCGTTTGATCGTCTTGAGGGAGGGCATCGCTCCGTCGATGCCGCGCCGGTCCTGCAATTTCGGTTCGCCGGTCGTCCGCGGAACCGACGGAGCGGTTCCCTCCTTCGGCGCCAGGCAGCTGCTGGGAGACTTCGCGGACGAAGAAGTCAAAGAGCCACGCGTCCATCCGGGTCGGCCCAGTAATCTTCGCCCACTCAACCAGAGCCATCGGGATGTCCCAGCCATCATTGAAGTCCTCCGTTCGTCGACTGCGCTCTTTGACGATCCTGGCCATGAGCCGGACGAGACGGCGGGCGGTGAGGTATTCGCCGAAGCTCTTGTGAGTGAATTCAAAGGCGCTCTCGGTCGCGGCCCCGCCGAGATCGGCTTCGCGGAAGAAGAAGGCGACGAGGAGCTTGGTGATCCCGGCTTCGGCGCCTTTTTCGACCTTTTCGAGCAGTGGGATGAGGCCGGCGTCGGTGAGATGCGTTTTGATTTCGGTCTCGGTCGTTGTGCGGGCGTCGCCGCTGTGCCAGGCGGAGGCGGCGATTTCTTCGAGGATGAGGAAGAAATCTTCTTTCTTGAGATCACCGACGTGTGGGTTGCGGCGTTCCTGCTTTCCGGCCCAGCCACGGTGGTAGACGGCCTCGATCAGGTCTTCGTAGACTTCGTTGAGGGAGGTGTCGTCATCGAACTGAATCCGGTCGCGGTCTTTGGAGAGGGCGACGAGGTAGTTGAGGAGCGGCTGGGCGGTGATTTCGCGGAGATTGCTGTCTTTGAATTCCTTCGGACACTTGGTGTAGCCGCCCGCAGTGAGGTCGCCGTACTTTTCCCACCAGAGATCGCGTTGATCGGCCTCCAGCAGTTGCTGGTCGCCGTGCTTCGGCCAGGATTCTTCGTCGGCCTTGGTCGGCGGGCATAAGGGAAGGACATCGAGAAGGCGTTCGCCGCGGAAGGCAGCCTGATTGGCCTGAATGACGAGTTCGCGTCCGGTCAGGAGAATCCGGAGACTGGCGTCGTCGCTGGTGTTGAGTTGATTGAGCGCGGTTTCGAGGGCGCGGACGAATTCGGTGGCGACGCGGGCGCCGACGTGGCCCATCTGGGAGAGTTCGTCGAGGCCGTCGAAGATGAGGAGGACGGTGTTGGCTTTGAGGAAGTCGGGATCGAGCGGGTTGAAGCTGAGCCGGCCGGTTTCCTGTAGGAATTGGTCGATGGCGGCAGCGAGGCTTTCTTCGGGCCGGAAGTGATGGAGCGGGATGAAAAGCGTGGTGATGCCCTCGGCGCGGAGATCGTCGGCGATTTCGGCGGCGAAAATTTTGCAGAAGGAAGATTTGCCGCTGCCGGGCCCGCCGGAGAGACAGCGGATCGCGTCGCCGGATTTGGCGTTGAGCGCCCAGGTTTTGAGGTGATCGGTGAGGTCGACGCAGGTGCGCTGGATTTCGTCTTCCGGTTCGCCGTCATCGGTCTTCTTGCGCCGCCGCTTCGGTTTGTGATCGTAGGCCCCGCGGAGGTCGACGTAGATGTCGGCAAGCGAGAAAGATTCGTCGAACATCGGCTCTTTGACCTGGCGCTTGAGCCAGGCTGCGTATTCGAGCCAGCTGCGTTGATTGGCATCGGCGGCGTCAAAGGGCGTGTGGAGCTTTTCGACGATCTCGGCGTAGGTCGTGTGGTTGGCGCGCCATTCGCGGCGGAGTTCGAAGACGAAGTAGCTCTCGAGCCGTCCGGTGATGGCGCGGGCTTTGGGCTCGGGGACGCCGAATCCGCGGAGCCATTCGAAGAAGACCGGCTGGAAGTCGGCCAGCAGCTGCAGGTTCTCCGGATGGTCGAAGAAGTCGGGCGCGAGGATGGCTTCGGAGGACTTCAGCGCCTCGAGGGCTTTGTCGGCGAGCGTGTCGGGATTGGCGGTTCCGCGTTCGAGGATGATGTCGCTGGTGGCGGCTTCTTCGAGGAGTTTGTCGGCGGCTTTGGCGAGCGCAGTGTAGACGAGACGCCAGGCGAGTTGCTCGGGCTTGGACTTCGCGCTGATGGAAGCGGCGGCGTCGATCAGGGATTTAATCCCGGCGTCCCATTTCTGAAAGGTGAAGGCGACGACGGTCTTGCCGAGATTGACGAGGAGACTCTTGATGTCGGGTTTGAGCCGTTTGCGGATCGAGGTGGGCTCTTCGAGCGTGAAGTCGGCGCTCGGGTTCTTTTTCGCAGCTTTTTTCGCCATAGCGGAATGAGCTTAGAACCGGAAGCAGGGGCCTGACAAGCGAAACGAAGCCGCCGCCATAGTAGGATGGACTTCCAGTCCGTCTGTCAGGTCGACCGGGGACGGGCTGGAAAGGTCTGTTGCCCAACTCAAGAAGGGCGCGAAGTGGCACGGATTTGTAATCCGTCCGCGCCCTTCGCGAGAGTCGGCTCCCCGACGGATTGCAAATCCGTGCCACGGGGGAGCCGACTCTTGGAGTTGGGCAACAGCCCCGGAAGCTCCATCCTACTTTTTGCCCATCACTTTCATTCAGCCTCACTCCGCCTGGAATGGCCCGGCACGGTAGCGCTGCGACTCCACCAATCCATTCGAATGAGGACGGGTGTTCCGGAAAGTAATCGGCCGGGTATTCCCATCTCTGCGCTGGAGAACTTCGAAATGAAGATGCGGCTGCGAGCTGTCTCCCGAGTTTCCGCTCTTCGCGATTCTCTGGCCCTGAGAAACTCGGTCTCCCACGCGCACCCTCGCGCCGTTTCGGTTCAGGTGATAGTAGCCGGTAACCGTTCTGTCAGAATGCCGGATGACGATGAAGTTCTCCTCTCCGGATACGCCCGTCCCGTTCGAAAAACTCTCTTCCACTTCGATCACGACTCCCGCCCTCGCGGCTCTGATGGTGGATCCGTTAGGCATGTCGAAGTCGTAGGCGAACTTCTGGCTTCCAGAGTTAGAGTCGCCGCGGTTGCCCTGCCCAATATTGTAGGAAGAACCAACCGACCAGGGCAGAATGTAGAGCGAGTTGGCCTGGATGGGGTAGACGGTCCCCGCTCTCGTTCGGCTGATGGGGACCTCGATGGAGACCAATTCCGGCTCGCTCACTTCCGTCAGGATTCGGCCAAGCCGTGGCGTCCGTTCGCTGTAAAAGCGCTCCTGCAGCGAAGGGGCGGTCGCGGGCTCCTGACTGAGCGAGCGGAAGGCCGCGATCAGACCGCCCTCGCGCTTGATCGTCTTTCCAAAATCAAGAGGCACGGACGCGCTGAGCGACGCCACCCAGTTGCTGTTTCCTCCAAAAACTTCTTCATCCTGATACCAGGTGATCCCAGCGGTGAGCAGATCGATCGGGCGGTACTCAACTCCTGCCATGACTCCTGAAAGGTCCCCGCTGTAGGGCATGTCATAGGCGTAGGCTCCGACCATCAACTCCAGGCCCGTCGGTTGATCGCGAAACGTCAGGGGCAGTTCCAACCTGAGATCTCCTCCGCTATCCATGGCCTGCTCGAAGGTCTGATAATTGAAGATCGCGCCAGCTGACGGGACCGAAAATGAACCGGCGTCTTCCCTCTCGCTGGTCCCCAGATACCAGTTCAGGTGGAGGTCGATTCCGGACCCGTGGAATACGTCCATCCCAAGTCCAAACTGGGTGAAGTTGTTCTGATCGATCGCCGTTTCGCTGAGATCCAGATGGGCCCGAAAACCGAGGACCGAATCCAGTTCCTCGACGATTTGCCGGTAGCCGAGGCCGAAACTCCCATGATGCGAATCGTCGTCCCGGCTGTTGACGTGGAGATGCCCGAAAATCCCGCGTCGATCGCCATCGAAGGTGTAGAGCGGGAAGACGGAATCGAGGAAGACATCCGACAAGTCTTCCGAGAAATTGCCGCCGAATTCGACCTGGGAGCTGGCATCGTTCGACTGGATCGGGTTCTGGAAAGGTGCTTTTCCTTCCTCCTGAGCCTCAGCCGCTACCACCATGGCGATCAAGCCTGCGAGGCCGCGTACCATCCGTTTCGTTTCCCTTTTTCGCGCATCGCGGAGCGTAGAGGAGTGGGGAAAATTCTGCCAGCCATAATTCCCAACCCTTGCCAAGCGCCGTGGTTCGAGTAGCCTCCGATCCTCATGAAAAAGACCCTGACTTTGATCTTCTCACTGCTCGCGCTCGCGATTGGAGCGCAAGCGCAGGACCTCGCTCTGGCGAAGGTTTTTGGCGACCACATGGTGCTTCAGCAAGGCAAGCCGACTTCGGTCTTCGGAACGGCTCCGGCTGGCTCGGAAGTGACGGTGGAGTTTGCTCAGCAGCTGCTGAAAGCGACGGCAGACAAAAACGGCGCGTGGACGGTTCAGCTCAAGGCGTTGAAGACGAACGCGAAGGGCCAAACGCTGAAAGTCAGCACGGGTGATTTGGCGGTCGAAGCGAAAGATGTCTTGATCGGCGAAGTCTGGATGTGTTCCGGCCAATCAAACATGGCGTGGACGTTGAATCGGGCCAGCACGGGCGCGAAAGCCGCGGCGGCTGCGAACTACCCGAATCTCCGGCTTTTCACGACCCCGCCCGCAACCGCCGCAGAGCCGAAGAGCGACGTGACCGGCGGCGAGTGGAAGATCTGCTCGCCTGAAACGGCGCCGAATTTCTCCGCGGTCGGCTTCTTCTTTGGACGCGAGTTGCTCCAGAATCTGGACACGCCAATCGGCCTCGTCGGCACCGCCTGGGGCGGCAAACCATCGGAAGCGTTCACGAGCCGCGAAACGCTCGCCGCAACTCCGGCAGCCGTGCCGCTTCTTAAGGAATTGGATGCGCGTCAGGCGGCTTACGATCCAGCAGTTGCTCAGGCGACCTACGAAAAACAGAAGGCGGCGTTTGATGAGAAAATGGCGGCGTTCCGCAAGGCAAAAGCCGCTGGCGAGGATCCGAAGAACCCGGGCCGAGCGCCAGGGAAACAGTCGGCACCGAATCTGTCTCCCAACGCTGGCGCGGCGATCTATAACCAGATGATCGCGCCGTGGAATTCGTACGCGATCGCAGGCGCGATCTGGTATCAGGGCGAGTCAAACGCGAGTCGCGCGGTTCAGTACGAGACGATTTTTCCGGCGATGATCGCCGATTGGCGCAAGCAACGTGGCGGCGATGAGATTCCGTTTTACCTCGTGCAGCTCGCCAACTTCAAGGCGGTGTCGACTGAGCCTGGCGCTCCTGATGTCTGGGCCGAATTGCAGAACGCGCAGACCCTGACGTTGCAAAAACTGCCGAACACCGGCATGGCGATCATCAACGACATCGGCGACGCCAAAGACATTCATCCGGGGAACAAGGAAGACGTCGGCAAACGGCTTTCGCTCTGGGCGTTGGCCGAGCATTATGGAAAAGACGTCAGCCCGGTTTCCGGCCCGATCATGAGCAAGCACGAAGTCGTCGATGGCGGGATTCGGGTGCATTTCGATCACGTCGGCGAGGGTCTGAAATCGCGCGACGGCGAGAAGCTCCAGCGCTTCGTGATCGCGGGTGAAGACAAGAAATGGGTCTGGGCGGACGCGGTGATCGAAGACGGCGGCGCCAGCGTTCTCGTATCCAGTGCGGAGGTCCCGAAACCAGCAGCTGCTCGTTACGCCTGGGCCGCGAATCCCGAGGGCGCGAACCTCGTCAACTCCGCTGACCTACCCGCTTCGCTCTTCCGCACCGATGACTGGCCGCTTTCGACCGAAGGCATCCTGACACTCGCAGATTCCGCTGCGGCTCGCAACTTGGCGAACATCGATCAAGTCCACGATCGCCTGCGTTCTCAAGGCTGGGAAATCCTCTTCAACGCCAAGGACCTGACCGGCTGGAAAAACCCTTTCGACTACGGCGAAGCGACGGTGAAGAACGGAGAAATCCACCTCGCTGCGGAGAAGAAATTCTTTCTCACTATCGAAAAGAAATACGCCAATTTCCAGCTCGTCGCCGAGATTCATCTTCCAGAAGGGAAAGCGAATTCCGGCATCATGTTTCGCTGCCACGTCGAGCCCGGCAAAGTCTACGGCTACCAGGCCGAGTGCGACGGCTCGGATCGTCGTTGGTCAGGCGGGCTCTACGATGAAGGCCGACGCCAGTGGATCTGGCCGAGCACCGAGGGCCGCTCTGAGGAAAAATTCCTCGCTCATCTTGAAGAATCCCAAGCCCATATGAAGAAGCCGGAAGTCGCTGGCGCTTTGCAGCGGAACGGCTGGAACAAATATCAGATCACCTGCAACGGCGATCGGATCATCATCAAGGTCAACAACGTGACGATCACCGATTTCCGCGATGATCTCGATGCAGAAGGCTTCATCGGCATCCAGCACCACGGCGAAAAGGGCGCGGTTTACCGCTTCCGGAATATCTACATCAAGCCGCTGGATTAGGCCGGCTCGGATGTAGCGGTGGCTTCCAGTCGCTATTTTTCGCTCGGCGATGGCTCTTGGCGGCTGGAAGCCACCACTACCAAGGTTCGTTCGCCCGCACCGAGGGCCCGAAGCCAAACCCTTGCCTTCGGGGTTGCTTTCGAGTAGCCTCCGTAAAATCTCCTAGACCCGTGGAATTCGAAGACCTTGATGATTCAGCCCCGATAATTTCACTGCCCGGCGGGCCCGTCGTGCAGCTGACCGTATTTCTGGAAAACCGCGTCGGCGCGCTGCTTTCGATCGTCCGGATGATCAACGAACTCCGTGTCGAAGTTCTCGGCATGAGCATGGTCGATTCGGTCGACGTCACGATCGTCCGGCTGATCGTGACCGATCCGGAGGCCGTCAGCGCGCGGTTTATGGAGCGCGGAATTCCGTTTTCGGAATCGCAGATGGTTGTGATCGAACTCAAATCGGGTGCTCAGAGCCTCGCCGGTTGCCTCGCGGTGTTGCTTGAGGTCGAAACGAACATTCATTTCACCTACCCGCTGATGTCGCGTCCCGATGGCAAGTCGGCGATCGCGATGAATGTCGAGGACCCGGATTTCTCGGCGGCAGCGCTGACGAAGGCCGGGTTTCGGACGCTTTTTCAGGAAGACTTGAGCCGTTAGTCGAGGCGAGCCCGTGAAACCGCTCGATCTGCTCACGTTTCAATTCGGAAATCGCGGAGCGATCGAACGCGCCGCCAGCAGCTGCTGGACGCTGGTAGTCGGCGCGATCCTCGTCGCCACAGCGGTTCTGGCGCGGAATTATGACGGGGTTTCGTTGCTGGACAGTCCGGAGTTCATCTGGCGACCGTTTGGGGCGTCGCTGATTTCGTCACTAATGATATTTGCCGTCGCGTATTTTCCTCTGGAACTCGGCGGGATTAAAGGCCGGCCAAGGACTGGATTTGGCTGGCAATACCTTTCGTTCCTTGGCGTTTTCTGGCTGACCGCGCCGATCGCCTGGTTCTACGCGATCCCGGTTGAGCATTGGTGGACACCGCTGGCGGCGGCCAAGTGGAACGTCTGGATGCTTGGCTTCGTCGCCTTCTGGCGGTTGGTTTTGATTTCACGCGTGTTAGCCGTGCTTACCGGTAGGGGCTTTTTCGTATGCCTGTTGATCGTTTCGTGCCCGGCAATGCTCGAAGTGTTTGGCGCGATTTGGTTACTGAACATGAATCTTGTAGAGGGGATGGGCGGAGTCCGGCTGGTAGCTTCACCGGAGAAGTTATTCATTCGGGACGTCAGCAATCAAATTATCGGATTTTCATGCATTGGAACCTTTATCGCTGGTGCCACCATCTTCGGGCTTGGCGTGGCGGGTCTGCTAACTTTGCCGCCAAAGAAAACTCGGAGGAGCCGCCTTCCAAAACCCCGATTCGACGCGATGCCGTTGGCTTCTCTCTTGATCGCGTTGACTTCCTTGGCCGGATGGATCGCATTGGGTTTGAAGTTTCAGCCAGATCTTCAGCGACTCGAAAAAATGGAGACGATGATCCGATCGCAGCGATTTGAGTTGGCGGTTGCTTACCTCGATTCACACGGTCCAGGTGCGTTTCCTGAATATCGAGCGATTCCGCCGGATCCTTGGGAATCAATTATAGTTGAACGAAGGCTTAGCGGAATGCTCCGCGCCCTTGACGCCGACACCGTGGATTGGATCGTCGATTTGTACCGCGATCATACTTTGATTCTGCTGAGCCGTGTCGAAACCACTCATGGAAACTTCGGTACAGAGCTGTTCGATGCCGTCACCGCTCATCCATCCGGTAAAGAATTTGTTCGAGAGAATCAGGAAATCTGGATCACGGTCGCCCAAGGTGGATTCAAACCAATTTCGTATGACTACGAAGAACTCACCAAACGCCTCAATTCTATCGGGATCGACGTTCCGCCCCCCAGGCCGTAAGACGACCCGCTTTACCCTCGTGAAACAGACCGATGATCAGAATTTCCCAGATTCTCGCCTTTTTGGCCCTCGCCGGCTCAGCAGCTGCTGAAGAGCCGAGTGCCGCCGACCTCGCATTTTTCGAAAAACGCATCCGCCCGATTTTGATCGAGCGCTGTTACGAATGCCATTCGGAAGAAGCCGACAAACGCAAGGGCGGGCTCTGGCTTGATCGACGAGCAGGTTGGGAAGTCGGTGGAGACTCGGGGACGGCGCTTGTGCCGGGCGATCCGGACGAAAGCCTGATCGTCGAGATGATCCGCTACGGCGATCCAGACATTGCGATGCCGCCGAAGGAAAAACTCCCGCCTGAGGAAATCGCGTTGCTGGAAGATTGGATCAAACGGGGCGCGCCGGATCCACGCGACGGCGCGACGATCGCGAAAACGGGGGAGGGGATCGACATCGAAGCCGGGCGCGAGTTCTGGTCGTTCCAGCCGATCGCAAATCCCGAGCCGCCAGCAGCTGCTGATGCGAAGACCGACATCGATCGCTTCGTCCGCGCGAAATTCGCAGAGGCCGGGCTCAAGCCGATGGCAGAAGCCGATCCGGAATCGCTCCTGCGCCGCCTGACCATCGCCCTCACCGGCCTGCCGCCGACAATCGAGGAACAGGACCGATTTTTGAGCGGCGATGAGAACTTCGAGGCGGTCGTTGATCGTCTGTTAGAGTCTCGCGGGTTCGCCGAGCGCTGGGGCCGGCACTGGCTCGACATCACGCGTTATTCGGACACCTCTGGCGGGGGGCGAGCGATGGCATTGCCGGAAGCGTGGCGGTTTCGCGATTACGTGATCGATTCTTTCCACAAAAATAAGCCGCTCGATCAATTCATCCGCGAACAGGTCGCTGGCGATCTGCTTCCGTTCGATTCGCGCGAGCAACGCGCCGAGCAGCTGAGCGCCTCGGGCTTCCTTGTCCTCGGCCCTCACAATTACGAAAATCAGGACAAAGAAATGCTCGATCTGGAGATCGCCGACGAGCAGATGGACACGATTGGCCGAGCTTTTATGGGCATGACGATCGGTTGCGCGCGTTGCCACGATCACAAGTTCGATCCGATTCCTACGGCTGACTACTACGCGTTAGCTGGGATTTTTCTGAGCACCGATTCGGTGACGCATTCGAACGTTTCCAAGTGGCATCTCGAGCCCTTCCCTCCAACTCCGGAAGAAACGGCGGCGATGACGGCTTACAAAGAAAAGGAAGCCGAACTGAAGAAGGTTATCGATGGCGTGAAGGCGGAATTGCGTGCGCTCGGCAAGATGGATGTGGGCGCAAAAGGAAACTCCGTCGCGAAAGCGGACCTGGCCGGAATTGTCCTCGATGATGCCGAGGCTGAGCTGACCGGGGATTGGATGAAATCGACCAGCCAACAGCGCTGGGTTGACGCCGGCTACATCCATGATAAGACCGAGTTGAAGGGTGAGAAGTCGGTCGAATTCAAGCCGAAAGTCGAGAAACCCGGCCGCTACGAAGTTCGAATCGCCTACTCGAGCGGAACGAATCGTGCCTCGAACGTTCCGATCACAATTCGTCATGCCGAAGGCGAAACGAAGGTGGTGCTGAACCAGAATCAGCTGCCGAAATTCGACAATTTGACGAGTTCGGTGGGCGTCTTCGCATTCAAGGCAGGCGAGGCCTCGATCCGGATCACAACCGAAGGAACGAACGGCGTGGTGATCGCCGATGCGGTTCAACTTCTGCCCGAAGGCGCGCCCGGCCTCGTCGCGGATAAGGACAAACCGAAGGTTGAAGAGGACGCGCCTGATCAGCAGCTGCTGGCGGAACTCGAGGAGCGCCAGAAAACGCTCGAAGCCGAGATGAAGACTTTCCAGAAGACCAAGCCGGCCGAGCCGATGATCATGTCGGCTGCGGACGTCGCTGAAGTTGCGGACACGCCGATCCGGATTCGTGGGATCACCCGGAATTTCGGCCCGATGACTCCGCGTGGCGTGCTTCGGGTCGCCCTGCCAGCGAACGCAACCGGCTTGGAGATTCCTGAAGGCCAGAGCGGTCGGCTGGAGCTGGCCGACTGGATCGTCAGCTCGGAAAACCCGCTCACCGCCCGCGTGATGGCCAACCGAATCTGGCAGCATCTTTTTGGTGAGGGCCTCGTCTCGACCCCCGACAATTTTGGAACCACGGGCCGCTTGCCGAGCCATCCCAAGTTGCTCGACCACCTCGCGACTCGGCTCGTCGAATCCGATTGGTCAGCCAAGGCGCTTGTCCGCGAAATCGTCCTGACAGAGACCTTTCGCCAGGCATCCGACGAGTCGCCTGACGCTGACCCTGGAAACTTGCTCCTGAGTCATTTTCCGCGCCGCCGCGTCGATGCCGAAAGCCTTCGCGATTCGATTCTGATGGTCAGCGGCGCGCTCGATTCGGCCCACGGCGGCCCGAGTTTGCCGCCCGGGTTCAGGTCCGAATTCGGCTTCAAATTCACGAGTCTCAAGCGGACGGTCTACATTCCTGTCTTCCGAAATCAGCCCCACGAAATCCAAGCCGCGTTCGACTTTGCGAACCCGAACTTCGTCGTCGGCAAACGCAGCCAGGGCACGATCCCGACGCAATCTCTTTACCTGACGAACAGCCCTGAGATTCATGCTCAAGCCAAGCTCGCCACCGAGCAGCTGCTGGCTGACACGCCGGATGCCGACGTGGAAACCCGGATCACGATCGCATGGCGAAAATTCCTCAGCCGACGGCCAAATGCTGAGGAGTTGGCGATGACGAAAAACTACGTCGAATCCAGCGGAGCCGAGTCGCCCGAGGCGTGGGAAAGCGTGATGCGCGGCCTGTTCGCCTGCGTTGATTTTCAGTGGATTCGGTAGAATTGCCGTAGATCCGGATCTCCGTATCCGGACGCGGCGCCCAGCCGCGGATCACAGGTTAGGGTCTGTTTGATATCGGAAAGATTCGCGGCTTGGAGCCGCGCCGGATACGGAGATCCGGTTCTACGTTTTCCGCTCGCGCGCGCTAGGTTCACGTTTGCGGAATCTGAGCATTCGGCGGCTCTGAGGAAGTCGGTTTTGACGATCGACTCTGAAGTTGGACGCGTCGCGGATTGCATGTCAGATTCGGCTCACCGCCATGAATCTGGATTACAAGCCCCTCAAGAATTTGCCGCCGCTAGCCGGCCTGTGCTCGTTTGATGAAGCGATGAAACCGGGCCTGCCGGTCCAAGTCGTCGTGAACCGCCTCAAGCGCTATCATTTCACGCTGCGCCGCCTCTGGAAAATCCTCAACGCGCGCCTCGCCGCTGAGCCGATTTACGAATTGAAAATGGCGTTCAGCCTGCACGAACACCTCATCGCCGAGCACACTTCTGCGATGCGCGATCGAGTCGCCGAAATGCGCCATCCGCCACTCGGGCTCGACAAAATTCCAGACGACAATTTGGCGACCTTTTTCGACGAAATCCAGTCCGCACCAAACACGCATGCGCTCCTCGCTGGGATCTACGGCAAGGCAATTCCTTCGTTAGTCGCGGCTTTCGATCGACACCTCGAGGAAACCAATCGCCTCGCCGACGCGCCGACTGTTCGGGTGCTTCGTTTCGCTAAGCTGGAGATGGTCGACCTGATCGAATGGGGCCAAACCGCAGTCGCCTGTCTCGAAAGCGAAGCCGCGCCCGAAACCGAAGTCTGGCTTGGCGAACTCGATGCCTGGCTCGTAGCGGCTGGCGATCTCGACGGCTCAGCAGCTGCTGGCAAGCCGCCTGCACCTCGATACTCAGCCAAACCGTTCGAGTACCCGCGCACCCCGGTCCGTGACGAGCGTTTTCCCGATCCCTTCAACATGGGCGTTCACGCCGAGGAATTTCTCTACGACGAGAGCTTCCCCGATCGCGAGAAAACCTTGATGATGTACTTCAAGCGGTTGCGAGAAATCGACGTACCCGAGATGATGGCCTCGATCCTCTACGAAATCGAAGGTAAGCCGTGGGGCTTCTATCGGGAGATGACCCGTCAGCTCTGGGACGAGGCGCGCCACGCGATGATGGGCGAGGTCGGCTTCCTCTCGATCGGGATCGATTGGCCGAAATTCGTTCGCCTTAATCACACCTGGGCAAAGGGCCTCAACGAGCAGCTAACGCCGAAGGAAAGACACGCCGTTCTCTGGTTCATCGAGCAGGGCTTGATGCACAAAACCGGCAAACGCTTCGAGTGGGAAGTCGGCGAGCGCTCCGGCGATCCGCTCTCGGTTTTGTTCCAGGATTACGACTGGGCCGACGAAGTTCTTCACGCTCGAATCGGTCGCGATTGGTACGTGAGCGAGTTCGACGACGACGTCGCGGCTGCGAAAGAATACGGCAGCAGCTGCTGGAGCAAAGTCGTTTCCGGTTGGGAAGACTGGAAGCGTGACGGCCTGACAGAACACGAAAACTGGTGGCCGAATTTGTATCGCGAGTGGTGCCGGGTTCGCGGCGAAGAACCCAAGAAAGAAATC
Organism: Verrucomicrobiales bacterium; assembly: GCA_047620505.1. Lineage (GTDB taxonomy): Bacteria > Verrucomicrobiota > Verrucomicrobiia > Verrucomicrobiales > DEV007 > JBLHKS01. Next base: position 13,638 of record JBLHKS010000035.1, read on the forward strand.
CTCGCTTACGACAAAACTTACGCTGAAACTCGCGCCGATCTGAAGCGAATTGCGGCCTCGGCCTGACCTATTTTTCATGAAACACGTTGTCCTGGCCGAACCCGGCAGATTCGAATTCGGCGAGAGCCCTGACCCCCAACCTCAACCCGGCGACGCGATCGTCCGTGTCGACCGAATCGGCGTCTGCGGAACCGACATTCACGCGTTTTACGGCCGCCAGCCGTTCTTCGATTACCCACGAATCCTCGGCCACGAGCTGGGTGTTGAAATTGTCGCAGCGCCGCCGAACTCCGGTCTTAAGCCGGGCGATCGTTGCGCCGTCGAGCCGTATCTCAACAATCCCGACAGCCAAGCCTCGCGTCGCGGTAAAACGAACTGCTGTGAGGAGCTTCAGGTGCTCGGAATCCACACCGATGGCGGGATGCGATCGCACATCGCGGTTCCGGCGGCGAAACTCCACAAATCCGACTCGATGACGCTCGATCAGCTCGCCCTGGTCGAGACGCTCTGCATTGGCGCGCACGCCTCAGCGCGGTCGCGCACGCGGGCGGACGACTTTGTCTGCGTCATCGGTGCCGGACCGATTGGACTAAGCGTTCTCGAGTTCGTGAAGGAGCGAACCGACCGTCCGATCGCGGTTCTCGACGTCAACGACGCGCGTCTCGCGTTTGTGCGTGAGCAACTCGGAATCGAGCATACGATCAACCTGACAAAAACCGAAAACCTGGCCGATGACCTCCGAGCAGCTGCTGGCGGCGACCTACCGACGGTCCTCTTCGACGCGACCGGAAATCCCAAGTCGATGATGGGCACGTTCGACCTCGTCGCTAACGGATCGACCATCGTTTTCGTTGGCCTGTTCCAAGGCGATGCCAGTTTTCACGATCCTACGTTTCACCGCAAAGAAATCTCCCTGATGGCGACCCGAAACGGAACTTCGGCCGATTTCCGAACCGTGATGGACGCGATCGAGCAGAGTAAAATCGACACGACGCCGTGGCTGACGCACCGGCTCGGTTTCGAAGAAATTCCGGCGAAATTCGAGGCGATGACAAAAGAACCGAGCCTCGTAAAGGCGATCATCGAAATGCCGGGCGCGTAGCGGATCGCTAAAGAATTTTTCTCATTGTTAGGACTTCAATGAGGGCAAACTCGAACGCATTCGGTCCCGGAAATTTGCATTTTATTTAGATGGCGGTCAGGGTGGGATTCGAACCCACGGAACCCTTGCGAGTTCACTTCTTTAGCAAAGAAGTAAAAGGACGCCCTTCCCCGAAGGAAAATAGAAATTTACCCGTAAGAATGCCCTTTAGGTGGCGATTTCCCGGCCATTAGTGGCGAAATTTACGGGCGATTTAGTGGCGATGATGAGCGGCGACGAAGCGATGTCATCACTTCAAATTCATCCCCATCGCTCGACTGCCCAACTTCGTATAGTATTGGAACTCCCTGCGAATCACTTCGCTCGCCGTCATCGTCTTCGGCAGAACCCGAAGCACTGAGTAACGGAATTCCTGAGGATAGTCCTTATCTGCTTCCAGCAGTTGCTGAAGCAGCTCGTTCCCCCATGCCGTTGGCTGCGTATTGTGACCACCGGCCCCAGATCCCCTCGCTGCGGTAGGCCGATCCCATGTAGAGGTCGCCCGTCTTTTGAGCGAAAGATGATGTAGATGCCGGATGCCGGAGACCTTCGAAAGGCTGCGCGTCGACGCGCGGGGCCACGTGCGAACCAGCCGCGAGGAACGCGAAGCGATCCTTGATGAGTTCGATCGAAGCGGCATCAGCGGCGCGGCGTTCGCCAAGCTGCACGGGATCGCCTACTCGACGTTTGCCCATTGGCGCAGAAGCGCCGGCGAAGGCTGCGAGAGCGAGAGCAGCGCGAGTCGACGGATCAACAACCGACGACGCCGAGGTTGGCGTTGGCTGAGGTGATGTTGGCCGAAGTGCGCTTGATTGAGAAATTGGACCAAACGCCAGCTGGGGCTCCCTCGACGGGCTCGGGATGACAATCCGTTTAATTCGCTAGTCAGCGGCACCTTCTCAATCCAGCTACTCGGGAACGAACTCGTCTGTCGGCTTCCTGCCCAGATCGATCGAACGTTTCGCCGAAGTTTTCTCGTTGGCCAGCTTGATGTAAGCCATGATTCCATCAGCTAGCGCCGTCGCGTAGCTTTCGCGCCACTCTGCGGTGTTGATCCGTTTGATTTCCGCGCGATTCGTCAGAAAGCCGCCTTCGATCAAAATCGCGGGAACTTTCGCGGTGCGGAGGACCGAAAATCGCGCTCGTTTCACCCCGCGGTCGAAGGCTTCGACTTTGCCGATGAGATGTTGGTAGACGACGTTCGCCAGCAGGAAACTCGAAGGTTCATTTGGAGTTGCGGATTCGATCTCGGCGTCGCCTTTGGGGCTGGGCGCTCTTCCGGTCGCCGGGGCTCCGCTGGGCGTGAACGCGAAAATTTCAAACCCGCTGGCGTTCCGATTCGTCGAGCCGTTGAGATGGATGCTGACGAAAATGGGGTCGTCGTAGTTCTTTGTCATCGCCGGCCGATCGGAGAGTTTGACGTAAAAATCGCTCAAACGGGATTGAACGACCTTTATGCCCCTGCCCTCGAGGATGCGCCGGGTGCGCTTCACGATATCGAGCGCGTAGTCCTTCTCTTTGCCAAAAGCCCCGATCGCACCGGGATCGTGTCCGCCGTGGCCGGGATCGAAGACGACAGTTTTGACGGGGCCGAGCCCCTCGATCTTAAGCGTAAGGGCCGGGATCACCGTCGATTTCAGGTCGATCAGCGAAATGTAAAGGCGTCCCTTTTTGCCCTCCTCTTTCGGGATGGGAAACGAAAACCAGTGTCTCACGCCATCAATAATCGCCTGGCGGCTGCCGAGTTTGACGATCAGCGAATGAGCGTCGCTTTCGAATCCAATTTCCAGAGGGTCGGCGCGCTTTTCCGACCGCTTCATTCCGAGAGCCGCAGCGACTTCGTTAAGCGCGACAAATTCCCGTTCTTCGATCTTCGTCGTTTTCCAATTCGGTGGGGCCGCAGACGCGAAATTCGCGATCAGAATGAAAAGAACGCCGCTGATCAGCCATCGGAGAAAGATCTCCATCTGCCTTGAGAGATTTCGGTCGGCTCGACGCGGCTGCGGGATCATAACATAACCATACTCGCTTGTTTGATCCGGTAAAACGAATCGAATTGGTTTGAATGTCCGTAACTTCGTTTCAAAGTCCGTGCTTCGCCATCTCGCCTTGAATGACCACCATCCTCGATGCTCTCCAGAAGGGGACGGACTACTTTGAAAAGCACGGTGTCGAAAGCGCCAGGCTCAACATGCAGCACCTCCTCGCGCATGTCCGCCGTTGCGATCGGATGGCGCTCTACACCAGTTTTGACGACCAACTTTACGAAGACGAGTTGGAAAAGTTGCGCGAGCTGATGCGCTCCCGGGTCTCCGGAAAACCGCTTCAGCATCTCGTTGGGACGGTCGATTTCCTCGAACACGAATTCAAGACCGATGCGCGCGCTCTGATTCCGCGTCCGGAAACCGAGGAACTCGCCGCGCTGCTGCTCGAAATGGACTGGGCGGAGTCGGTCCGGGTTCTCGACGTCGGCTGTGGGTCCGGGGTGCTTGGATTGAGCCTCGCCGCCGGGCTTGAAGAGGACAGCGAAACGGTTGCCGTGACTCTTGCCGATATTTCGCCGGACGCGCTCGCGTTGGCTCAGGAAAATGCGGAAAAACTTGGCCTGCTGCCCGAAAATTCCAGCCTCCAGTTTTTGGAAAGCGATCTTTTCTCGGCAATCGAGGGCGAATTCGACCTCATCGTCGCCAATCTGCCTTACATCAGCCAAGCCGACATGGCCACGCTCAGCGCCGAGGTGAAGCACGATCCTGAGCTCGCTCTGGTCGGTGGGCCGAGTGGCACCGAGATCATGGAGAAATTTCTCGCCGGCTTGCCGGAATTCCTTGCGCCTGATGGACTTGCGGCGCTCGAATTCGGGCTCGGGCAGGAGCAGCTGCTGGAGGCGTGCGCGCAGCGAATCGGCTTCAACGAAACCGAGATTGTGAAAGATATCACCGAGCGAGCACGATTTCTCCTCGTGCGTAACGGCTCGGAATAGCATATAATTCCAAAATTCATGGAAAAACTGATAATTCACGGAGGAGAAACGCTCGAAGGCCGCGTTTCGATCAGCGGTTCGAAGAACTCTTCGCTTCCCATTCTCGCCGCAACTCTCCTAACACGTGAGCCCTGTGTCATTCGGCGCGTTCCAGACGTGAGCGACACCAATTACATGCTCCAGATTCTCCGGAGTCTCGGCGCGGAGGTCGAGCGCGCCAGCGGCACCGTCAGCGTGAGCGCGGAGAAACTTCAGTCGGTTGCGCCTTACGATCTCGTGCGGAAAATGCGCGCTTCGGTCTGCGTCATGGGGCCGCTCCTGGCGCGCTTGCATCAGGCGACGGTTTCGTTACCAGGCGGATGCGTCATCGGTGCTCGCCCGATCGATCTGCACCTCAGAGCCTTCGAAAAGCTCGGGGCCAAGGTCAAGGTCGAAGCGGGTAACGTGATTATTCATGCCGACGAATTGATCGGAGACGAGGTTAACATGCGGGGCAAAAGCGGGACAACTGTTTTGGGCACCGACAACCTGATTATGGCCGCCGTGCTTGCCAAAGGCGTGACGGTTATCGAAGGAGCAGCTGCTGAGCCAGAGGTGATCGATCTGGCCGAGTTTCTCAACAAAATGGGCGCGAATATCGAAGGTGCCGGCACGGCTCGGATTACGATTGAAGGCGTCAAGGAACTCCATGGCGTCGAGCACACTGTGATTCCTGATCGGATTGAGGCTGGAACCTTTCTCGTAGCCGGCGCGATGGCCGGGAAGGAACTCGAATTGCGCCGGACGCGAAGTGATCATCTCACTGCGGTAACCGAGACCCTGATCAAATCCGGACACGAAATCGAAATCAACGGAACGACGATGAAGGTCCGACCCGGCTCGACAACCAAGGGCTGCGACATCACGACCGAGGCGTATCCGGGATTTCCGACCGACATGCAGGCTCAAATGTGCGCACTGTTTTCGTTAACGCCCGGAATCAGCGTCGTGGCGGAGACGATTTTTCCCCAGCGTTTCATGCACGTCGCCGAGATGAGCCGGATGGGTGCCGATATCGAACTCGACGGCCACACGGCGATCATTCGCGGCGTCGAAACCTTAAGCGGAGCACCCGTGATGGCGAGTGATCTCCGGGCCTCAGCTGCGTTGCTTTTGGCGGCGCTGCGTGCCGACGGCGCAACGGAGATCAACCGAGTTTACCACATTGATCGCGGGTACGAGAATCTCGACGACAAGCTGATTGAACTTGGCGCGCGGATTGAGCGCGTTCAGATGTGATGCTGTCAGGGCGTTCGAATCACCAGATTTCGAACCTCCGTCATGTCTTCCATCGCAAACTTGACGCCTTCGCGGCCAAGCCCGCTGTCCTTCACGCCGCCGTAGGGCATGTTGTCGACGCGCCACGAAGGCACATCGCCGATGACGACGCCGCCGACCTCCATATGATCCCAGGCGTGGAACATTTTGTAGAGATCGCGTGTGAAGACGCCCGCTTGCAGGCCAAAGACGCTGTCGTTCACTTCAGCAACGGCTGATTCGAAATCGGTAAATTGGCTTAGCACGGCGACCGGGCCAAACGCCTCCTTTGTACAGACGTCTTGATCCTTTGGAACATTCTCTAACAGAGTCGCCTCCAAAATCGCGCCCTCGCGCTTGCCGCCGCAGAGCAACTTGCCGCCAGCGTCGACGGCAGACTGCACCCAGTTTTCAAGCCGCGTCGCCTCCTTTTCGGAAATCATGGGGCCGATAAACGTCGCCTCGTCCTTGGGATCGCCGGACTTGAGTTGCTTGGTTGCCTCGACGAGCCGCGCCAGCAGCTGCTGGTAGATATCAGCGTGGACGAGAATGCGCTGAACGCCGATGCAACTCTGCCCGCTTTGATAGAACGCGCCGAAGACGAGCCGCTCGACCGCGTCATCGAGATCCGCATCCGAATCGACGATACAGGTCGCGTTGCCGCCGAGTTCGAGCACAACTTTCTTCTTTCCCGCGCGTGCTTTGAGCGCCCAACCAACGCCCGGGGAACCCGTGAAGCTAAGCAGCTTGAGACGCTCGTCAGTCGTGAACAAATCCGCCCCATCTCGTCTGCACGGAAGCACGGAAAACGCGCCAAGCGGTAAGTCGGTCTCGGCTAGCACTTCGCCAATGATCAGCGCGCCAATCGGCGTTAGGCTGGCTGGCTTGAGCACAAACGGACAACCGACAGCGATCGCCGGAGCGACTTTGTGGGCCGCGAGATTGAGTGGGAAATTGAACGGCGAAATGAACGAGCATGGACCGATCGGAACGCGTTTCCACATGCCGCGATAGCCTTTTGCGCGAGCGGCGATTTCCAGATTCTGAACCTCACCGTTCATCCTGACGGACTCCTCAGCCGCGATGCGGAAGGTATCGATCAGCCGGCCGACTTCGCCGCGACTGTCGTTGATTGGCTTGCCGGCTTCGATGCAGAGCGCCATCGCCAATTCCTCCGCGCGCTCGGTGAAACGCGTGACGCAGTGGTTAAGCACAGCCTGCCGTTCGTAGGGCGGCATCGCGGCGAAAGCAGGCGCGGCTTCGACTGCAGCGGCGATTCCGCGATCGATCGCGTCGGGCGCGGCCATCGCCACTCGCGTCGCGGCCTCTCCGGTGAACTTGTCAGTTACGACGAGATCGGTGTTCGGCGTCTCAGGTCGATTCGCCAAGTAGTAAGGATAGGTTTCGGCAAGCATTAGATTTCGCGGCTCCGTTTTGGCAGTTCGTCATTCAAGATCCGGTCGTTTTCGGAGTAGTCGACCGGCACGTCGATCAGATGCACGCCGCCCTTTTCCTGACACTCTGCGATAAGCGGAATGAGCGCGTCGGTTTCTTCGATTCGGTGTCCGCTGGCTCCGTAGCTCGCGGCGTAGGTTCGAAAGCAGGGGTTCTTGTAGTCGAGACCAAACTTCTCAAAGCCCATGTGCGCCTGCTTCCACTTGATCATGCCGTAGGCGTTGTCATTCAGAATGATCACGATCAGATCGAGTTCCAAGCGGACGGCTGTCTCCAGTTCCTGCGAGTTCATCATGAATCCGCCGTCGCCACATATCGCGATCACCGGCCGATCCGGGTAGACCATTTTCGCCGCCATCGCCGACGGCAATCCGGCTCCCATCGTTGCCAGCGCGTTGTCGAGTAGCACCGTGTTAGGGTGGTGGGCAGCGTAGTTTCGGGCGAACCAGATTTTGTAGACGCCGTTGTCGAGCGCGATGATTCCTTTTTCCGGCATCGCCTTCCGAACATCCGCGACGAGTCGTTGTGGGTAGACTGGAAAGCGCGGATCATCGTTGCCTTCAGCCACGTGCGCGCTCATCGCCTCGCGACTTTTCATGAACCATTCGAAGTTCCAACAATCCTGCGGGGCGACTTTCTCGTTGAGTTGCCAGATCGCGTTGGCGATGTCGCCGACCATCTCAACTTGCGGAAAATAGACTGGGTCGACCTTTGCCGAACTGAAGTTGACGTGGATGACTTTGACTCCGCCGCGAGTCATGAAGAATGGCGGTTTTTCAACCACATCGTGCCCAACGTTGATGATAAGATCTGCCTCCTCAACAGCGCGATGAATAAAGTCTCCGGCGGACAGCGCGGCGTTTCCAAGGAAGAGGGATGCGCCTCGTCGATGACGCCTTTGCCCATTTGAGTTGTGATAAATGGGATGCCTTGCTTGTCGACGAAAGCCAGCAGCTGCCGGGCAGTGAGTTTGCGATTCGCGCCAGCGCCGATCACCAGTAACGGATGTTTCGCGGCTGAAAGAAGCTCGACGGCATGATCGACGGATTTCGATTCCACTGTTGGGCGACGCGCCCGGCTTGCGGGCAAGGGCTCCATGTCGGTTTCTTCCGCAGCGATGTCTTCGGGTAGCTCAAGGTGAACTGCTCCAGGTCGCTCTTCCTCGGCCAGGCGAAACGCCTCACGCACTCGCGACGGGATGTTGTCGCCGCTGACGATCTGCTGAGTGTACTTCGTGATTGGCCGCATCATGTCGACCACATCGATGATCTGAAACTGGCCCTGTTTGCTGCGTTTGATCGGCTTTTGCCCAGTGATCATCATCATCGGCATTCCGCCGAGTTGAGCGTAAGCCGCTGCAGTGACGAGATTCGTCGCACCAGGCCCGAGCGTCGACAGGCAGACGCCCGCTTTGCCCGTCAGCCGCCCGTAGGTCGCCGCCATGAAACCAGCGCCCTGTTCGTGACGCGTCAGGATGAGTTTTATGGTTGAACGCGAAAGCGAGTCGAGCATGTCGAGATTCTCTTCACCTGGGATGCCGAAAATATATTCGACTCCCTCGGCTTCGAGGCATTTGATGAAGAGGTCTGAGGCTTTCATAATTAGTTAATCTGGGCCGAGGGCAGCCGGACGAATTGAAGATTCGTCTTCGTCTACGTCCTCAGACCAAACTTACAACTGATCCCGCGGCCGTTTAAATTGGGCCGAACATTGAGTCGGTGCCTCAGAGTCTTCGAATTCCTAACTCACAAAGATGAGGTGCGCTATGACGATTCCAAGCAGAATCACCGCATTCACGACAGCGACGACGAAACCGCGGTGAATGGAACTTCGCTTCGCGACCGCGCCGATGATAAGCGGGATGACCGTCCAGCCAATTGAGGCTCCAGCGAACAGAATTCCGACCGCTCGACCGTGAACAGCTGCGTCAAAATGGCTCAAGAGCAGGGCCATGAGATTCGGGAAGAAGGGGCCGAAGATGAAGCCTGCGAAGAGGATCGCGCCAACCGTCAGCCCGCGCGAACGCGAGAAAACGAGGACGGCCATCGCGAGACCCGCCAGGACTGCGATGATGATATGGATGTTTCGCGCCGCTGCGATCTCAGTTTCGCTGGTCAGGTCGATCTGGTGGTAAATCACGGCCGCGATCAGGCGGGATCCCATGAATCCCATCCAGAAACCAGACAGCGTGAGGCTCGCGATCCGTCGGCCGCGTGCCGGATCTTCGCCCGCGGGCGCGAGCTTGGAAACGAAGGTCGTGGTCCAGGCCGCGGTCGCGCTTTCGAGCGGGGCCCAGAACATCAGACTCAGGGCGAGAAACCACATGATCGGATCTGCGATCAACGCGCCGAACCCAGCAGCTGCTGCCGCGGTTTCAGCCACCGGCGCGGCTTCCAGGTGGACGAAAACCGCGAAAAGCGCCGGAATTAGGGCTGACGCGCCGACGAGACTCAAGCCGAGACTGAATCCCATTTTCCGCAGCATCAAAATGACTAACGGGGGAGTCAGGAACGCTCCGAGCCCGAAAAGTCCATCGAGAATGTTCGTCGCCATGAAAACGCTGTCGAACGCTTGAAACATCAGAACGTTCGCGACGTTGATCATCGCCGCCCAGCCGGCCGAAAGCATCGCGACTGCTAGAATCGCGATTCCGTAACGTCGAGTTCGGCTTAAAAGAAGCAGCGCCAGGGCCACGAGCAGCGCGCCTCCGATGATCACGCCTTTTCGTCCGAGCGCGTCGGTCAGGAAGCCGGCGGCGAGGATGATCGGACCGACCATGAAGCCGAACGACGAAACGAGGCCGCCGACTTTGGCCTCGTTCATGTTGAGGCGTTCTGCGAGTGGGAGCTTGATCGCTCCGAGGATCGCGTAGCACATGCCGGTGATTGGCAGGGCCACCACCATGAAAGTTTGAAGCTGCGTCATGCCGAAAGGCTAGAGACCAGTTCCCCCGACGGCGAGAGTTTTCTTCAGACTTCGAATCGAAAGCTGACTACTCGTCTTCAGTCTCGAATTGCTGACGAAGCGCGGTGAAATAACGCAGAACCTGATCTCTGCGCGAAACCGGCAACGCTTTTCCGTCGAGCGCCTCTTCCTCAACCGCGATGAAATTCACGGCCGCCTCGCGCTGCTGAGCCTGCGCAGTTTCGACACGCACGCCGCCTTCGACTCGCTGGACTTCAGAATCGCCGTCCTCGTTGATCGTCGCGTCGACGACTCCGTCCTTCGTCGCTCGCAGCGCTTCGGTCGGATTTTTGCCCATCTCGGCCGTGCCGACCCCCGCTTGCAAACCCGATCCGCTTGTCGTCGAGCCACCCGCGTCTCCACCGAGCGCAGCCGCATTTGGCGCGCTTCCACCCGGCGCGGCTCCCGGTACCGGCGCGGAAATCCCGCCCTGTTCCTCACCATTTGGATCGCCGCCAGGAGCCATCCCGATTTGCGACTGTTGGCCGTTCTGACCAGGCGGCGGCATGCCCGGAACCGGCGCTTGCAACGCCTGACCCGGGGTCTGGCCAGGCTTCTGTTCCTGGCCTGCTTGATTCTGCAAACCCGGTAGCGGCAGCTGCTCACCGCCTTGATTCTGAGGGCCTTGCATCTGCTGCTGCATCGGCGCGTTCGCCAGATCCTGGACGCCTGGAGGCAGCTGCTGCTCGCCTTTCTCGCCGTTGCCGAGTGCCTGCATTTGCTCGAGCTGGCTTTCCGCGATATTTGCCCCGCTCTCGCGCAATTGCTCGGCGAGGTCCTTCAAATCCTCGCGCGCTTTTTCACGTCGTGCGACGTCCCGAAAATAGTCAGCCAGTTCCTCAAACTCCGTCGCCGCCTCACCGGATTTGTCGTCATCCAGATTCGTCGAAGCCTGCCCGACGTGATCGCCGACTGGCCGTTCGTGATCCTCGTCCGTCGCCTTTTCCATCGTCCGGCCCAAAGCTTCGTCCACCCGACTTTCGGCCTCGATCGACAAATCCGGCGCCGCCAGTTTCGCCGCCAGATTTCTGGATTCGTCCGCGCTCAACTCCGCGTCCTTTTCCATAATCGCGGCCGCCAGATCGGTCGTGTCCGCGTGCCGCGCCATCTCCTCAAGCATCTCCTCAGACGCCCATTTTTCGGCTTCGTCGCCGAGCTGATCCGCCATTTCTTCCGCAGCGCGCGCGCGTGCCTCCAAAGCCTCGAGCAACTCGCGCGAACTCAGATCGCCCGCGTTCGCCAGCATCTCAGCGGCCTCGTCGAGCGAAGCGCCAAGTTCCTGAAGCTGCTTTTTTTCGTCCTCGCTCAGCTCCGTCAGCGATTCGAGCGACTTGCGTTCTTCGGCGATGCGCGCGGCTTCCTCGGCGGCTCGCTGACGCATTTCCTCGGAAATCGCGAGATCCTCAAGCGCCAGAGTCGGCTTCAGAAGAGGCGTCGCGATCAGCGCCAGCACCACTGGCAGCGCGAGCCACGTCCAGAACGGCCTGGGAACTGGGAGATCCTGACTCAAAGTTTTCCGCCGCTCGGCCAGCAGCTGCTGGGCGCGATCGAGGTGAAGCTCCTCGCCAATCGACCGCTTTTCCGCCGGTTGTTTCTCGAAAAATTCTGCCGAAGCCAGCTCGCTTTTGCCGCCAGCTGCCTCGTCCCATTTCGCCAGCGCTTGAAGCGGACTTTTGCGAAGGAGTACAAGGAAAGCGAGATTCCCAACGAGCCAGAGTCCGATCAATCCGGCGGCCAGGCCCCACTCTGAAGTCTCCGAGTTTGCGATCCGTAGGCCGAAAACCAGAATCGCGATCACGCCGGAAAGAATCGCTACGCCCACGTTCATCCATCTCATCGCGGCGATCGCCTGGAGACGGAGCGCGATCTGACGGCCTGCTTTCTGGAATGGGGCTGAGTCGTTCATCTTGAAAAATCCGGGCGAAAACTAGCCCTTCTTTTCCGACACTCGAAGCGGAATTTCGCTAGAAAATCGTGGCTTCGGCCTAGCGCAAGCAGCGAGTCCCTAAACCAACTCCGGCATCGGCCGATGGCCGTCGACGAGGTAGTGAGGACGGCCGGTCAAGTCCGGAAGGGCCGTCGTGTTGCCGTCGATCCCGAGATTTTGATAGAGCGAGGCAAAGACTTCTCCGTAGTGCACGGGGCGCTCGACAGGCTCACTTCCGGTCTTGTCGGTCGCGCCGATGACTTGGCCGGTTCGCATCCCGCCGCCAGCCAGAAATCCGCATCCAACTTTAGGCCAGTGATCCCGGCCGCCGTTCTTGTTGATGATCGGCGTTCTGCCGAATTCGCCCCAGGCGACAACCGAAACGTCATCGGCCATTCCGCGTTCGTGGAGATCGGAAATCAGCGCAGCGAGGCCCTGATCAAACAGCGGCGCGTGCGAGCGGACGCCGGCCAAATTGTCGCTGTGGAAATCCCAGCGACCGAAATTCAAGGTCACGCAACGCGCGCCAGCTTCGACTAACCGCCGAGCTAGCAGGAAGTGCTCCAGATTTCGCGGCGCTCCGTCGCCTACCCGATTCGGGTCGCCCTTGCCGTAGATTTCGCGGACTTTCGGGTCTTCGTTTTCGAGGTCGAGGGCCTTCGCCAGCTTGCTCGAAGTCAAAACGCCAAACGCCTGTTGACCGAATTCGTCCATCCCTTCCATCAAGCCGCTCTTGTCGGCATCGCGCCGAAATTGGTCGAACGAATCCAGCAAACCGACTCGCTGATCCAGCCGGTGCTCGGTGATTCCGTTCAGTTTCATGTCGGCCATCGCCTCGCCAGTTGGGCGAAAAGGAGAATGCGGCGCACCGAGATAACCCGGCTTACCATTCGAGCCGTACGGCGGATGCCCTGCGTTCGGTGCGAGCCCGACGAATGCCGGCATCGACGGTCCGCGAGCACCCATCAGTTTCGAGGTCACCGCGCCCATCGAAGGCCAACCTCCTGGCGGCTGGCCATTTTTGTTCAGCGTCGATCCGGTCTTGCCCGTGTAGCACATGAACGAATCGTGACTGCCGTTTGGCGCTCCGTAGAGCGAACGGATGAGGGCGAGCTTGTCGGTGATTTTCGCGAGCTTTGGAAGCAGTTCGCCGATCTGAATGCCGTCGACGTTGGTCGAAATCGGAGCGACCTGGCTGCGGATGTTCGACGGCGCTTCGGTCTTGATGTCGATCAATTCCTGATGCGGGGGCGCGCCAGCCATGTAGATCATGATGACCGCCTTGCGCGAATTGCGGATGTTCTTTTCGGCTTCGGCTTGAAGGAGCCCGGGCAAACCAAGGCCGCCCATGCCGAGACCTCCAATTTTCAGAAAATCGCGGCGCGAACGGCCGTCGCAGAGGCGGGAGGTGGCTGATCCAGAAATCGTGAGCATAACTCTTCGAAACACGGGGCGAACGGGCGATCCTTTCAGGCGCGAAACCAGAGTTTGCGATAAAATTAGAGGTAAGATTTCGGTGTAGCTGCTATGGATTCGCCGATGAGAAACCTCGCTGCCCACTTTATTGCCCTGATCGCCGTGCTTCCGGCGATTTCGAGCGCCGTTGATTTCAACCGAGAGATCCGGCCGATCCTCTCGGACAAATGCTTTGCCTGCCACGGTCCAGACGAGCACGAGCGCAAAGCGGATCTCCGGCTCGATACGAAAGAAGGCGCGTTTGGCGATCTGGGCGGCTACTTCGCGATCGTCCCCGGCAAGCCGGAAAGTTCGGAGGTCTGGCTCCGGATCATGGAAGACGATCCGGATGAAATCATGCCGCCGCCGAAGTTCCACAAGGAGCTGACGCCGGAGGAAAAGAAACTCATCGAGGAGTGGATCAAGGAAGGCGCGGAGTTCAAAATGCACTGGTCATTCGCCGGCCTGGAACGGCCCGAGGTCCCGGCGGTTGAGGGCGATTTCGTGAAGAATGAAGTCGATCAATTCATTCTGGCTGGCTTGAAAGAGCAGGGCCTGACGCCAAGCGCTCAAGCCGACAAGGCAACGCTGATTCGGCGTCTTTTTCTGGATTTGTTAGGGCTGCCGCCGTCACCGGAAGCGGTCGACGCGTTCGTGAAGGACGATTCTCCGGATGCCTACGCGAATCTCGTTCAGCAGCTGCTGGAAAATCCGGCTTACGGCGAGCGCATGGCGGTCTACTGGCTTGATCTGGTTCGTTACGCCGATACGATCGGTTATCACAGCGACACAACGATGGAAGTGAGCGCCTACCGCGATTACGTGATCGATTCGTTCAATCGAAATCAGCCATACGACCAGTTTACGATCGAGCAGCTGGCAGGCGATCTTCTTGAAGAGCCGACGCTGGAACAGCGAGTCGCGAGCGGCTACAATCGGCTTTTGCAGACGACCGAAGAGGGTGGGGCGCAGCCGGAAGAATACCTCGTGATTCACGCCGCTGATCGGGTTCGAAACGTCTCGGGAGTCTGGTTGGGCGCGACGATTGGATGTGCTCAGTGCCACGATCACAAGTTCGATCCGTTTACCCAAAAAGATCACTACGCGATGGCCGCGTTCTTTGCGGATATCAAAGAAAAGGCAATCGGCAAGCGTCAGCCGAATTTGAAGCTCCCGTCTGCCGAAGAGGAAGCCAAGTTAGCCGAGCTGCAGCAAAATCTCGCGGAAAACACGGTCGCGAAGTTGCTCGAACGCAACTCTGAGCTGTCGGCGAAGATTCTGGCGGCTCAGCAAAACTGGGAAGCCGAAACTCTGGCAAAACTCGACACGGACACGGACGATTGGACTGTTTTGAAGCCTGCGAAACTGGAGTCGAGTGGCAAGGCCGCCTTGAAAGTTCAGCCGGATAATTCCGTCCTCGCAACCGGGCCGAATCCAGCGAAAGACAACTACTCGATCCACCTCGATCACAAGGGCCGAGCTACCGGATTTCGTTTGGAGGCGATGACTCACGATTCGCTGAAAAACAAGAGCCTCTCGCGTGGAAACGGGAATTTCGTCCTGACAAACGTGCGAGTTTCTCTTGGCGGCGAGGAAGTGAAGATCGCCAGCGCAACAGCGGATTTTGAGCAAGCGACTTACCCGATCGCGAACGCGTTCGACGGCAAATCGAACACAGGTTGGGCGGTCGATGGGCACAACAAAGCGGAAAACCGCGTTGCGATGTTTCTGTTCGAAACTCCCGTCGAAGTCGCCGATGGCCAGCAGCTGCTGGTCGAGCTTCAGCACCAATCCGGGTTCGGGCAGCACAACATCGGGCGTTTTCGGATCTCCCTGACAGATTCCAAAACGCCGACGCTGAGCGGAGGAGTCAACCTCGCGGCTAACTTGCTTGAAGTGATCAAAATCGCGGCCGCAGATCGCAAGCCCGCTCAGCAAAAACTGCTCGACGATCACTTTCGTGGAATCGCGCCGGAATTGGACGAAGCGCGCAAAAATCTGGTCGATTGGAAAGCGGAAATGGACGCGCTGAACAAGCAAATCCAGACCATGCTGGTTTCTGAGCCAATCGCTCAACCGCGCATGACGCGCATTCTCAACCGCGGAGACTGGCTCGACAAAGACGGCGAAGTCGTCGAACCCGCCGTGCCGGTTTTTCTTCCGCATGAGCACATTGAAGATCGCCGAGCGACTCGGCTCGATCTCGCAAACTGGATCGTTTCCGACACAAACCCGCTGACCTCGCGAGCGTTCGCGAACCGGCTTTGGAAGCTGCTTTTTGGGCGTGGAATCTCGAGAAACCTGGACGACCTCGGTGGTCAGGGCGAGCCGCCGACGCATCCTGAGTTGCTCGATTGGCTGGCCGTTGAATTTCGTGAGAGCGGTTGGGACGTCCAGCATATGATCAAAATTCTGGTAATGTCAGGCGCTTACCAGCAAACTTCATCCGAAACTCCGGAGCTTCGCGGAAAGGACGCTGGAAATCTCTGGTACGCTCGTCAGGGCCGCTGGCGGATCGATGCGGAATTCGTTCGCGACACCGCGCTGGAGATCGCGGACCTGCTCGTCGTTGAGGAGCCGGGAGGCAAAAGTGTTAAGCCGTATCAGCCAGCCGGCTACTGGCAGCACCTGAATTTCCCGACTCGGAAGTGGCAAGCCGGCAAGGAAGACGATCTCTATCGGCGCGGCCTTTACACTTTTTGGTGCCGATCGTTTTTGCATCCCGCGATGCTCGCTTTCGACGCGCCAAGCCGTGAAGAATGCACAGCCGAGCGCGCGCGATCGAACATCCCCCAGCAGGCTCTGGTTTTGCTGAACGATCCGGTTTTTGTCGAAGCCGCCCGCGTTTTCGCGCAGAGCACCGCGGATCAGCCCGGCGCACCTGCCGCAAAATTGGCTTGGGCTTGGAAAAAAGCGCTCGGACGCGAACTGCTCGCGGACGAAGCGGCGATCCTGACCGATGTCTACGAAACCCAGCTCAATCGCTACACCGCGGACGCGGAATCGGCCCAGCAGCTGCTGAACATTGGCGACCATCCGTTGAAGGAAGGCGTGAATGCCGCCGAACTCGCGGCTTGGACGCAGGTGACGCGCACGATTCTCAATGCCTACGAAACGACGTCGCGGTATTGAGCCAAAGGCGAAGTTTCGCTTGGATTAGAACGGCAAGGAGCGCTTTTCCGCCGCACTGCGGACAGCGGCGTCCACGATCTGTTGGCCGATCCGGCTGACCTCGATTGAAAGTGGGCCTTCAATCGGCTTCCCCGTTTCGAGGCAGTCGATGAAATATTCGATCGGGTTCGAGCCGGGCGATTCCAGATCCGGTGCCGCAATGGACTCGCCCTCGGGATTGGCGCGGGTTTGGACGAGGACTTCCGGCGCGTAATCGTAGTTCGAAATCGTCCCTTCGGTTCCTTTGAGAACGAACCCGCATCGCGGTTGCGGCTGGATCGTCCAAGGATCGGAAAACGTGCCCCAGCGAGTTTCAAACTTGGAAAGTCCGAATTCGTAGCGCGCGACGGTGATGCTCTGCTCGTCAACTTCCAGACCAGCCGGTTCGTCGATCATCGACATGATTTCGAGCGGCTTACGATTGCCGAGATACCAGGTTCCAAGCGTGGTTCCGTAGCCGAGATAATCGAGCATTGAACCTCCGCCTTCCGCCTTCTTGTAAAACCAACTCGCCGCCTTTTCTGCGGCCGTCGGCTCCTTTTCGATTTTGTCGGCACCGTGATAAAGCGGGCCACGATTGCCGTCGTAAAAATGCACTTCGGTGACGTCGCCGATCACGCCAGCCTGGACGAGTTCGTAAGCCTTGACGTGCGAGGCGACCCAGCGCAACGGCCAGTTGATCGCCAGCTGCTTTCCAGTCGCCGACATCGCCGCGATCATCCGGTCGGCCTCGGCGGCTGAGGCGGCCATCGGCTTTTCCATCAGGATATGAACGCCGAACGGAGCGACCTTTTCGGTCCACTCCGCGTGGCGAGCAGCTGCTGGACAGAGAACGACCAGATCCGGCTTCGTTTGCTCAAGACAAGCCGCGTAATCCGTGAAAACCTGGTTGTCTGTCAGACCTAATTTGGCGGCCGCATCGACCATTCGCTCCGGTTGCTCATCCGAGATGCCGACGATTTCCGCATTCGGGTGATCCGCGACCATCTGGAGCAGATCGCCCATGTGGAAGTGGTCGAAATTGATCCCGGCGATTTTGAATTTGGCAGACATGACTCAGGATTCAGTTTTTTCGTCATCGCCTTCGTTCCCGACCTTGGTCTTGTCCCAGAACGTTAAGAAGAAGATAACGGTGATGGCTGCCGCGATGATCGCGGGGAACATCCAGTAATCTTTCCACTGGTCCATCGCCGAGGAAACGACCTCGGGCTTGACCGTGTCAGGCACATTGATCGAAAACATTTCCAGCAGCTGCTGGCCAAATGAAAGCGTTTCTTCTTCGCGTCCCTCTTTGATCGCCGCGTCCAGATTATTGTAGTGGGGTTTGACGGTGCCGAATTTCCCGTCGTAGATTTTCCAGCCGAAGATGGAAAGTCCGAAAGCGATTCCATAGCCGATGTACATCCCGATTCCCTGGGTGAGGAAGACGAGCATGCTCTGGGCCTGGCTGCGGACTTCTTTCGGAGCGATGCGGTCGGTGTACATGTATCCTGTGACGAAGAAGAAGTCGTAGCAGATTCCATGAAGCGCGACGCCGAGAAGCAGCATCCAGACGACTTGATCTGGAGCGCCGAACGCGAACAGGAAGTAGCGCAAAACCCAGGCGATCATCCCGACGATGATCATCCATTTGACTCCCATTCTGCGGAAGAAAAACGGGATGAGAAGCATGAAGAAGATCTCGGACATCTGACCGATCGTCATCGTCGAGGCGGCTTGGGTGAATCCGGCGTTGGACAGGTACTGACCGGTTGAGCCGAAATAATAAGCCAACGGAACGCAGATCAGGGTTGAGCAGATGATAAAAATGAGGAAGCCCGGTTTCGCGAGGAGCTTCCAGGCATCGACCATCAGCAGCGCGCTGAGGTTGATCTTCTGGCCTTTGGCGGGTGGTGGAGTGTGAGGCAGCGCAAAAGAATAGAGCCCCATGATGATCGAGCTGATTGCCGCAAGTCTGAAAATGTTCATGCTGGAACTCCAGCCGATGAATCCAACCACGAGGCCGGCTGCAATCCAGCCGATCGTTCCCCAGACACGGGTTTTTGGATACGCGAGGCGGTCCAAGTTTGAAAAAGCGATGGTGTTTCCGAGGCCGAGGGTCGGCATGTAGCAGAGCATGTGGCCGAGGAAGAACCAGACGGCCTTGGAGCCATGCGCGTTGACCGGCTCCATCGCAGCAGCCTTTTGGGTTTCGAGAGTCGCGAGAGTCGCTTCGATCGCTCCTTTTCCGGCATCCGCGGTCTGCGCCAGCGAGTCCATGCTGTTTTTGATCGAATCAAGAATCGGACTGACGTTTGCTTCGTAGATTGCCTGTCCAGCGACAGCCTCCAATCCGGCAAACCACATCAGAACGCCTCCAATCAAAAACAGGACGCCCATCACGTTCTGCGATGCAAAGAATCGGTCGGCGATCAATCCTAGAAACAGGGGAGCAAAAATCGCGCCGAGCGGAGCTGTTCCGTAGGCTCCTCCGACCGCGTCTCCGAGTCCGTTCCCTCCCAGGGCCTGGCCAACCGTGGCAAACCAGGTTCCCCAGACGAAGAACTGGATGAACATCATGATGGAGATTCGAACGAGCGCGGAATTCATAAATTGAAAGTGGTTTTGGGGTTTGAACGGCGATGTTGAACGAGTTTCCCGCTCAAGGCAACTCTTTGAAATTGTGTGGCCGTCTCAACGAGCGGTCGACTCGGCGCAACCGCCTTCCCAGATTTCGCCCTTCAGCGAACCCGGGAGGTGCCGGTATTCCGCGATCTGTTTCCCATTCACGCAGCAGCGCATCCAGATTCCGGCAAGCGTTCCGCCTTTGATGTAGGAATTGTATTCCGGGTCGTGACTGATGATCAGATTACCAACTTCCGTCCTCCGAGTCACTGTTCGAACTCGGATCCTACGTTCTCCCGTGTGGGTTTTGAAACTCCCTGAATCGAATATCTCAATTTTCGGGATCACCCGGAACTCTTCGACGTACTCGCCGGTTGAGCGGTAAACTCGGTAGGCTACTTCGAGGTTTTCCAGCAGCTGCTGGCTCTGGTTTTCGATCTCGACTTCATAAATCCAGCGCCGCTCAAACGATTTGCGGCTGTTGACGCCAACGTAGGAAGTTCGCTCGCGATCCTGAACAATCTTTTTCGCGCCAATCTTCAGGCGGACGTTGGTGAGGTCGATTTGCGGCTCGGGCATCGCAGCTGCGATGAGGCGATGTTCTTCGGAAATCGTCTCAACCGCGGTGGCGATCGCAGCCTTCGTTTCGGGATCTTCCGGCTCGCTCAGTCGATTGAGGTAATCGACCGCGATGTGCGCGCTCCCTCCGAGGCAACCCAACGCAGTCGCGAGATCCTGCCAATGCTCGCTGTTTTCCGGGTTGAGCTGCTCGGCGAGTTGAAGGGCCATTTGATCGATCTCCGAAGGTTCGAAGAGGCTGTTGATCAGGCCTTGACGGAACTGAATGTAACGAAGGATCTGGACCGTGGATTTCAGGTAGGTCTCGTAGCGTCTCTCGCGGCCGTACATTTTATCGTCGCCAACGATGACCCGGCCTTTGTAGAGTTCCTCCATTCTGGCGATCATTTTGGGAAGCGCAGGGGCTCCGCCGATTCCGAGGGTCGCGAGCGTCTCGCCCGCCGATTCTTCAAGTCGATAGTCCTCGTTTCCAACAAGTGGGATGAGTGCTTGGGCGAATCGAGGCTCGTAGGCGAAGGGCAGGTTGGAGGCGACCTGTTCGTCGGTGATTTCGTCCTCGAGATAAAAGGAGATCGATCCTGGACTTCGTTTGATGCGCAAAATTCCGTCTGTGGAATCGATGAATCCTCTGCGGAAAAATCGGAGGTGGTAGCAGGCGCGCTCGATGGCAATGGGCGAGAATCGATCCGGATTCTCAAGCGTTTCGAGCATGTCGCGAAGCCCAGCTGATTCGCTGGCGCGGACGGTGGCACCGAGGATGCGTTCGTGAAGTTGATCGTCCTTCGACAAGGTTCGGTCGTCGAGCCGGTCCAGCATTCGAGGCAGCCAGATCGGGTCGATCACCACCTTGTAAACCGCCGGATCGAATTCCGCGGTCGGCCGGACTCGCTTTCGGGCGGTGATCAGAACTTCGGCCAGGTGCGCGCCCGTTTCGACTTGCATAAGCGGCCAGATTTCAGGATCGCTTTTCCGCTTGGCGTGAAGGCTCTGCTGAGCGGGTTGGCTGGCTTCAAGCGCTTCGGCCAGCTTCTCAACTGGGGTTTGAACTTGGGCTTCTCTGGCCTGCGCCGAGTTTCCGAGGGCCCACATTGCCTCAAGCGTGTAGTCCTCGTTTCGGAGCAACTTCAAGCAGTCGTCGACGGCGTCGGTCAGAACTCGACCGTCACGCTTTATTCTCAAATCCCGGGCCTTTCCGGCCGCCAGAATTAATCGGCGATTTGCTTCGATCGACCCCACCGTGAAATCGGTGATCTCGATCGTGCGCACAAGCGTCTCAGCGGCTCCGACTCGGGCGAGGATTTCGAAAATGGCCAGATCCAGTTTTGCGGCGACGGGTGCGAACAAGGTCTTGAGATAGGCGTCGTACTTTTACTGTTGCTCCTTCTCCAACTCCGCTTTTCGAGCCGCGACTGCGTCCGCATCCGCGCCCGTGACCAGAACTTCAAGCGGCGTGTTCGCTCCATTGCTTTCGTCGATGATTCGAGTCCACCAGACGAGGCCGAACCCATCCGGCTGAACCAGCAGGACCTCGAAATCCGCTTTCCGGGACTCCGGATCCGACTTTCGGACGATCAACTGAAGGTCTGGGGATTCGCCGATTCCACGTCTTTCCCGAACGAGCGCCCGCCAGAGCTGATTTTTGAAACTGTCGCGCACCAGCTCGGCCGAAAATGGGCCATGCGCGGTGATTCCGCGCGGTTTGGCGACCTCCCAGCGATCATCGAGATAACTGGCGTCGTCTTCGTCAATCATGCTCTTGGCTTTCGGGACCTGAACGATTTTGCCGGTGGAATCCACCTCGATCTCGATTCCCCAGCCGAGGTCGTCGAGCAGAGTGCAGGTTTGGCCTTTCGCGAAGGACCACGAACGGGATGCGAATTCGCCGGTTTGCGCATCCTGCCCAAAGGCCCAACCGGGCAACAGGCTGAGAGCGAGAGCGAGGGTCGTGCTGGCGAGAGTCAGGATTGTTTTTTTGCGGGTTCTCATCTGAAGGAAGGGCAGTCGAAAGGATCATAGCCGAGATACTGGATTCTGTGACACCGGATTTGATCGGCGGATCTTTTTTTCGCCGCTCGCTGATTTGCTCTCGACTCAGCAGCTGCTGAAAGAATCCCTGAGTGAGCGACCGCGGGAGTCCAGCGGCTTGGCTAGAAAGCCAACGCGGTATCTTCGACCAAACGACCTTTCCAGTAGCTTCTGAAGAGTTCGGGGACTGCCGCGATGAATGGCTCGAAGAACTCTTCCGCGTCATCGTCTGTCGGCCACAGATCCGAGCGTTCCTCGAGAAAATCGAGCCAGTCGAAGATTGGATCCTGGCCAGCGCCGGCCTTTTGGGCCTCGGCAAACGCGCGTCCCAGTGTTTCGACCACCGGAGATTGGATCGCCTGCAGGTTCGCGAGTGCGCGGGTGACTTCATCGTTGCTGGAACCTTCCAGCCAGAAGTCCATTCCGGTCTCTGCATGGATGACCCATTCGTTCAGTTCTCCCGCCATGCGCGAAACCTCGGGCACCTGATCTGGGCGAAACTGATCCTTCTCGTTGTATCCGCCCGCTGCGGCGACGAGATGGAGCAGGCTTTCCGCCGGCGCGTTCTGCACGACCCCGCTGATCGTCCCATATTTGGACAGAGCCTCTTCCCGTTCGCGCCGGAAAAGGTCCTTCTGCGCAGCTGCCAGTTCCGGGTTGAGCTTATCCACATCCAAGTCCAGACCGTCGTATTCCGAGAGGTCCAGATCCTCCATCCCATCGACTTCGGAAAGCCGATTGAGCGATTTGTTCATCAAGCCCATCATCGGCTTCATCATGGCGCCGAGCATCCCCGTCATTCCCGCCATCATCTCCTGGCCGTCCACGAATTCCAGCGGACGCCTTGCCGTGATCTCAGCGACGCGTTCTTCGCCGGACTTAACGAGTTCCGGGTGGGCTTTCACGTATTGGATGAACTGAGCGGGAAGCTTCTGAGCATGTTCGTAAGCGCAAGCATCTTCCTGATCCGTTTCGTGATCCTCAAAGTACGCCTCCCAGCTTTCGGAGCTTGAAGGGTCGAATCCGGCGGCTCGCGCCTGATTTGCCAATTGGCAGAAGAGCGAAAATATTTCGTTGCCGCCCACGAGTTGAAGAGCGGCCATTGCTTCCGCTGAATCGTTGTGTTCGTCGTCATTCAGATGGAATTCGAGCCAGCCCTGGACGCCGTTTCCTTCCGCTAGATCGTCGTGGAGCCACCTGAGGACGGCGGCCATGCGTCCGAGCGAAAGGTTGGCGACATCTTCCTTCTCCTCCGGCCAAAGAAACCAGTTCGCCGTGTCGTTGAAGACGTCGCTCTCCGGAATTTGTCCCAGCATGTCCGCCAAAGACCCGTATTTCGCGACCATCGCCTGCTGACGCTGCATGATCTGCCCCTGCTGCATCGCCTCGTCCAGATCGTCTGCCTTTCCGCGACTGCGCAGGGCGCTGAAAAGCCCCTTCTTCTTCGGCTCTCGGCTGACGGGGATCTGGCCGGGATTCTCGGCCATTGAGTCCTCGATCACGTCCACATGTTTCTCGGGAAGCGCAGGCGGATCCAGATTCTTGTGCCACTCGACCTCCAGGTCACTGTGCCACTGACCGTATCTGAAAGCTGCCGGGCGCGGATCGTTTTCCAAGGCTGCGAGCGCCTCCGAGCGCTCCCGCTCGACCACCGCTTTCGGCGTGTCATCGAAAGGGTCCGCCTGAATTCGCATCCGCAGATCGGTGACCTCGAAATCGTAGAGATGTTCGTTGTGGAAAAATCCCTCAATCATGATCGCGTCCGAAGCGACGGCTAGAAACCGCCTGCCTGTTGTTTGATCGTTTGTCCACGGCTTCGTCGAGAGCAGCGAAGGGCAAAAGGCGTCCAGAAAAGCATGCACCTCGCTAACTTCCGCCTCGGGGCCAAAAGGTGCTCCCAGACGCTGAAGAAACCACGCCATGTGCCTGTGCTCCTTTTCGGGATCACGGTCGTTAAATGGAATTCCAGACTGCGCAACCAACCGCTGCGTGGCTCCGTGGATCCCAGTCGAAAGAGTCTCCCGAACCTCGGGAGTCGTCAGATTGCCGTTGAGAGCGACGATCTCCCCGGATTCGGTGGTCTTTGCCTCGATGCCTGCAACCTGGTCGTAGGCGACGAGGCGGGTGTAGAAATCGGGCTCGTCGGCGGGGAGTTCGCCAAATCCAAGCTCTTCCAGGGTCAGCGTTTTGAATCGTTCCGAAAACTGCATATTATTTTTTTCATAAATACAATAATTTGTCAATTATCGATTTAACCGAAGGATTCCCTTTTTCGGCCCTCCGGATCAAGAGTCGTATTCTCTCTATGTCGTCGGAAATGAGCGTAACGCGGAAGCTGGCGAGATTTTCCCGCTTTCCAGCAGCTGCTGAGCGTATTTCTTCATCGGAAAGTAGCCAGAGCCGCCTGACTGCTTGAGAACAGCCTCGGAAATCGGGTCTCCCTTATAAATATGGGCTCGAACGTCGTCGTTGACAGAGAGCAATTCAAAGAGCCCGGCTCGATGGCGTTCGCCTTGGCCACTGCACTGATCGCATCCGGCACCGACGCGCAAACCGCTCAAGTCGTTCGTTAAAAGTCCGAAATTCTGGAGCGCACGGACGTCGCTATTATTGGCCGAATCTTCCATCGGTCTTGAGCAATTTTCGCAGACCAGTGGAACTAACCGTTGTGAAATAATTCCGTTCAAGCTCGAGGCAATGAGGTAGGGTTCGACCTCGAGGCTACGGATGCGCGCGATCGCTTGATGGACGAAATGGCCGTGCAGCGAAGCGAGGACGAGGTGCCCGGTATTTGCGGCTTCAAAGGCAATTTCGGCAGACTCTTCATCGCGGATTTCACCAATCAAAATGACGTCGGGATCTTGACGCAGCAGCGCGCGAAGAACGATCGGAAACGTTCTTCCAATCGCTTCGTCGATCTGCGTCTGGTTTACGAAATCGAGAACGCGCTCGACTGGGTTTTCGACGGAGACAAGATTAATGTTAGATCGGGTGTTCCAGATGTCCTGGAGCGCCGTGTAGATCGTTGTCGTTTTTCCTCCGCCAGTCGGCCCGGTGACGAGGACGATGCCGCTTGGCTGGTTGAAAAGCCGTGTCGCCATGACTGCGGTTCGAGGCTCGTGGATCAGGTCGGAGATCGTGGGTAGGATCTCGTTCTGAGTCGGGATCAGTCGTAGCGCTGCCTTTTCTCCGTCGTGAATCGAAAGGACGCCAACTCGAATGTCGATCCACAGTTTTTCGTCGACTTCGACGGCGAAAGAACCGTCCTGTGGATGCCGATGATCAATGATGACGAGGTTTGCGAGAACCTTGAGGCGCTGGATCAACTTGGGGCGATCTTCGGTGGCGACCGGTTCGCTGATATCGATGAGTTTGCCGTCGATTCGGATTCGAGTTTTCAGCGAATTTCGCCTCGGCTCGAAGTGGATGTCCGTGGCACCGGTCGCGATCGCCCGCATGAAAATGCGCTTGAGAAACTGGTCGGTTCTGGAGTCTTCTTGAAACTCGGTTTCGCTGGTGCCGGAAGAAACAATCCGAACTTTGCTGTTCGACGCGATATTTCGAAGGCCAAGAAGCGCGTTTGGAGACCCCGTGCCGGTGCTGATCCGCCGATGAAGCGACTCGAAGTGGTTTTGGCTGATCGCGACAAACTCCACCTTAAGTGGGGCGAGGACCTGAGTCAGGAAATCTCGAGTGTCCCGATTGTAAGGGTCGACCATCGCAACGGTTACCCGATCATCGGATCGATTGACCGCTAGCGCTTCGCATGCCGTGACGACGAGCGCTGGAATCACATCTTGAAAGTCTGCGGCGTTGGGAAACTCGTCCGTTGTAACGAACGGGATGACCGAAATCGATTCGTAACTGGCCGCCGCGGAGAGCGCCAGAGTCCGAAGCATCGACCGCGCAAGAGTGGGCGAACGATCGAGAACCGTATCGAAATTTCCGCGCGAAATTTTGCCGATTCGCCCGCTGGTTTTTGCGCGGACGGTCGCGGTGCGTCGAACGTCGATCAGCAGAGCGATTTCACCAACGAGGTCGCCTTCTTTGAGTTGTTTAACCGACTTCTCCACGCCCGCGTCCTCATCCCGAAAGAGGACTTCGAAAGCTCCGGCAACCACGATGTAGAGTTCATTGCCCGGCTCGCCCTGAGTGATAATCGCCTGCCCTGCAACGACTTCCATTTCAGTGCAGCCGTTCGCCAATTCCTGGAGATCCTGTTCGGTGACGCCGCGAAAGGCGGAGGCGTTGCGGAGCGCTTCTTTAAGAGAGTCAGACATGTGCAAAGTTTGATCTCGGTGTCCTTCGATCGTCAAGGGAGGAAAGATCGAATCGTAATTTTCTCAATTCGTGCGATCTTCGAAGGCTCTCGGAATCGAACTCCTAATTTCAACACTGGCATGACCAGAATTTTTACGCTTCTTCTCTGTTTTACCTCCCTCGTGGTCCAGCTTTCTGCTCAGCAGCTGCCGGAGCCGACTGAGGACTTTATTCCGCGCATTTTTCGATACACAGAAGACTCCGCACACGGAATTTACGATAAAGATGTCAAAGCGGGCTGGAATGAGACGACGTCCGGTTGGGTCATCGCTGAAGATGGGAAAGCGGTTTATCGCTATGCTGATTACGATGAAACTACCGGTCTCTATTTTAATCGCCGACAGACAAACACATGGAAGCTGGAAGTTGAGTTTTCGGCTGAGCCGCCGTTCTATCTGGAATCAGAGCGAATAGTCGAAACGGCCCGTGGATTCACTCAGGAAACTCGGATTGTTCGGGATCGTGAATCCGAAGATATTCGTTATATCGCTACGATCGATGATGGAACCTCGAAGCGGGTCGTCGAGATCGAGGGCGACGGCTCGTTGATGACCTTTCGAAACTGGAAAGCCGCCGAACATCTGGTCGCCTCAGAGGCGGAACCGGGGACTCGAATCCAGAATCACTACCTCGATACCGACGAACTCAGGATCAAAGAATCGACGATTGAGATTCGTGGTATTGTGAGTGAGGCAGGGGAGATTCCACGTTATGAAGTTGGCTTTATTGATGAGAAGATGGGCGTTTACCTGATTGGCGAGGTCGACATTGATGGCGACTGGCATCGTTATCGATATGTGGGTGGAATGAACTGGGAAATTGAAGACAAGGAAACAGTTCGGGAGGGATTGGGAAATTATGTTTTTGATGATCTTTGGATTCTTCCGACGGATCGACCGCTGGGCAATGCGACCGCCGCTGTCGAGTTGGTGGCGGAAATCGACGGTGATTGGACGGAAATCGCGCAATCAACGGATTTACAGTCAGTGGTCTATAACTCTGAGCGAAACATAACAGAAATTCGGGTCGGGCCGGATGCAGGACAGGCGGAAGCGGTGAGCGACGAGGAAAGGATAGAAGAGCTAAGGCCGACGGCCGGGATTCCAGCGGACGATCCGGAAATCGTCGCCCTGGCGAAGGAAATTGTGGGTTCAGTCGAAGATCAGTGGGAGCAGGCGACTTTGATCTGTGCTTGGATTTCGAGGACGATCGACTATCAGATTGATCTCGATCCACTTTCATTGATCGACACGCTTCGAGTGAAACGAGGTGATTGCTCTGAATATTCGGACCTGTTCGCTGCACTGGCCCGCAGTCTGGATTTACCGACAAGAAGGGTGAGCGGATGGGTTTACATGGGCGATTATGATCAGGCGTTTGGCTATCATGCTTGGAACGAAGTTGCGATCGATGGATTTTGGAAATCAATCGATAGCACCTGGTGCGAAACGTCTCTGAGCGCTACGCACATTAAAATGGATACGTCGGAGGCCGACTCAAAATTCACGGCTGAGCTTCGGGAAGGAGAGACGGTCCTGCGAATTCTGGATTTTGAAACAGACGAGGGCGTCAGAAGGGCTGCGCTTGATCAGTTGATCGAAAAATATCCAGAAGAGGCGGCCTGGTATGCGGATCGAGGTGGTTTGGCAGTGCTTGAAGAAGATTATTCGGCAGCGCAGCAGGATTATAAAAAGGCGATCGAATTGGCGCCGGAAGTCGCTGAGTATCGCTACGATTATAGTGGTGTCCTGGAATCAATGGGGAAGGCGAACGGGGCGGTGAAGCAGCTTCGGAAGGCTGCGAATCTTTCGCCCGGGCATCCAGAATATTGGGCGACTCTCGGATTTGTTCTCAGCGAATTGGAGGAATTCGAAGAGGCCGCGAATGCCTATTCGAAAGCGATCGAAAATCAACCTCACAACTCGGAGCATTTTTACAGCCGTTCTTATGTTTGGCGAAGTGCCGGTGAGGCGGAAAAGGCGATGGAGGACATTGATGAAGCCCTAAGGCTGGCTCCAGATGATGCTTCGAATCTCAATTCGAAAGGTCTGATATATTTTGACCTCACAGGGGAGAACGACCTGGCTGAAGAGGCTTTCTCGAGAGCCGTGGAGGCCGCTCCAGAAGAGTCTGTTTACGCAGAGAATCTCGCGCAGGCCAGGCACTTTCAGGGAAAGTTCAAGCCCGCACTGAAAGGTCTTCGAGAGGCTGTCTCGATCCATCGGGAGTCTCCCGACCTATTTAACCGAATGGGTTTGATTCTAATGGATATTTCCTCATTCAGCTCGGCCGAAGATGCATTCGAAGAGGCTTTATGTATTGCTCCGGACGACGTCGATTATATCGGCAATCTCGCTTACGCGCTGCAGTTGCAGAGACGATTTGATTCCGCTCTCGATGTTGTGAATCGGGCGCTTTTGACTCACGAGGAGGATCCTTGGATTCTGAATCGAAAGGGATTGATCCACTTTGCCGAAGGCGACTACGCGGCGGCGAAAAAAGTGTTCACAGCGATTATGGAGATTTATCCGGAGGCACCTTTGTTCGTTCGCAATCGCGCTGATGCCCGTCTTTACGCAGGCGACGTCGATGGGGCGATGAAGGATGCAAAAATTGCGTTGAAGCTTGCCGGAGACGATGAAGAAGAGCTGCGAATCGTCCGCGAGCTGATTTCCCGGATCGAAACCATCGAGATCAGCCAGTGACGCCTCAACTTGGCCTTTGCGTCCCGCTTTTGAGGGTTTCCTCGGGGCGTTCTGCGACGTCCGACCCGCGCCGTCCAAGACGGGGGAGTTTTCGGTTTACAAGTCCCGATTGTCGACTCTATTCCCGCTCCCAATCGAGCGACCTTTAACTGCCGTAGGTCTTCGGGGCTGTCCAGCAGCTGCTCACGCAGTTTTTGACGCAGCACATGCTCGCCCGAAGGAAACCCGGCTATCACCTGATATAATGCCTGACAAGACTACTCTTGCACGATTCGAAATGCCGAAGCACCTCAAGAAAGATGAGGACACTGCGACGGAAAGCTACGGAAAATTCTCCGCTGAACCCTTTGAAGCGGGCTACGGACACACGGTTGGAAACTCGCTCCGGCGCGTGCTCCTCTCCTCTCTAGAGGGTGCCTCCATCACTTCGGTCCGCATCGCGGGTGCCGAACACGAATTCACTTCGCTCCCGGGCGTCGTTGAGGACGTCACCGAAATCGTGCTCAATCTGAAGCAGATTCGCTTCAAGCACTTTGAGAACAAAGAGCCGGCGACGATGAGTATCAGCGTCAACAAGCAGGGCGAAGTCACTGCGGGCGACATCGAAGAAATTTCTCAGTATCAGATCGTCAATCCGGATCAGTTGATCTGCACGCTCGACCGTAAAACGAAGTTCGAGGCCGATCTCGAAGTCCGCGTTGGTCGCGGCTTCAATAAGGGCGAGGACAATAAATATCCGGAGATGCCGATCGGCGTCATCGCGATTGACTCAATTTTCTCCCCGGTTCGCCGCGTGAAATACTCGGTCGTGAACACGCGAGTTGGTCAGCGCACCGACTACGACAAACTGGTGATGGAAATCTGGAGCGATGGGCGTCTCGATCCTTCTGAAGCGCTTCTCCAGTCCTCAGCCATCCTTCGTCACCACCTCGATGTGTTCGTCAACTACGACGACAGCCTCGTCGACTTTGAAGAGCCGTTGGCGCAGGAAACTGAAGAGAATGCCGAACTCAAGAAGCTGCTCAACATGAGCGTCAACGAGATCGAGCTCTCTGTCCGCGCCGCGAACTGCCTCAACAACGCCAACATCACAACTGTCGGTCAGTTGGCGATGAAGAGCGAAGCTGAGATGCTCAAATATCGCAACTTTGGTAAAAAGTCGCTCAACGAAATTAAAGAGAAGCTCTCCGAGCTTGGCCTCGCGCTTGGGATGCAATTCGATCCGACTCTGCTCGAATCTCCGTATTCGCAGCCGCTTCTGGCCGACACTGCGAGCCGCGGCGGTGGTCTGACCGATTTGATCGACCAGAACCTCGCGAACTCTCTGGATTAATCCGAACTACGACTCGACATGAGACACAGGAAAAAAACTGTAAAACTTCAGCGCAATAGCGCTCAACGCCGCGCACTGCTGTCAAATCTGACCTGCAGTTTGATCGAACACGGTCGAATTCGCACCACTTTGGCGAAGGCCAAGGCGTTGCGGCCGATTGCCGATAAAATGGTGACGCTCGGAAAGCGCGATAGCGTTCACGCTCGTCGCCAGGCAGTCGCCTATTTGCGGCACAAAACCCCGGTTAAGAAGCTTTTTGATGAAATCGCGCCAGCAGCTGCTGCGCGACAGGGCGGATACACCCGGGTCATCAAGTTGGGCGAACGCCAAAGCGATTCCGCGCAAATGGCGTTCATCGAATGGGTCGATCGTGTTGTCGAAGATGACGACGTCGAAGACGACGATTGATTCGTGAGAAAATCGAATTGAGTTTTGAGAGACGCGGTCCGGTTTCCCGGCCGCGTTTCTCCGTTTACAGCCGGGTCGAATGGCGACGCGAGATGGAAATTCAGCCTCAAAAGTTGCAATTCATAGTTCTCGACCCAACTTACTAAAGATTACGATCGAAACCTATGCAGATCCCTGAAACTGCCCCGTTCTCCGATGAACAAAAGACCCGGCTCAACGAGTTGTTGCCGTCAATGACGCCTTCGCAACTCCAGTGGCTCACTGGTTTTGCTGCGGCAGTCGAGATGTTTCAACAGCCCGGGCTTCCCACGTCCGCACCGGGTTTCGCGCCGATGCCTGCTCAGCCGGCGCTCGATTCTCCCCAAGTCGCGCCGCCAGCAGCTGCTCCAGCGCCCGTCGTGCCGGCGAAGGCCGTTCCGGTCCTGATTGTCTACGGCAGCGAATCCGGAAATGCAGAGGGTTTGGCCGACGACACGAAGAAAGAAGCGCGGAAACGCGGCTTGTCGCCGACGGTGAAAGGCATGTCGGAACTGAACGTTGCTGACCTGACCAAGGCGAAGAATCTTCTCATCATCACGAGCACCTGGGGCGACGGAGATCCGCCTGAGAACGCGATCGAGCTTCACAGCGAGTTCATGGCTTCGACTGACGCAAATTTTGAAGGAGTGAATTTTTCGATCTGCGCCTTGGGAGACACGAGTTACGATAAATTCTGCCAGACGGGCATCGAATTCGACACTCGGATTGCTGAATTTGGTGGAAACCGGATCGCCGCGCGACGCGATTGCGACGTTGATTACGAGGCCGATTTTCGTGAGTGGCTTGGGTCTGTTTTGAGTGCACTCGGAGAACAGGTCGAATCCGCGCCAACTCCGGCTGTTGCGGCTCCGACCGGCACGGCCGCGGCTCCTGTCGGAGGCGTTGGCGGTTTCTCGGTTCCTGAGCCTTTAGTGGTTGCTCCGATTTATGATAAAAAGAATCCGTTTCCGGCTGAGCTTACGGAAAAGGTTCTGCTGAGCGGAACGGGTTCAAGCAAAGAAACCTGGCATTACGAATTATCATTGGCCGGATCTGGATTGGAGTATAACGCGGGTGATTCGCTGGCGATTCTTCCAAAGAACGCGAAGGACGCGGTCGATGCCCTTCTTGAGGCAGGAAACTTCGTTAAAGGGTCAGTTTCGATTGATGGAGGGTCCCAGATTTCTCTCGGCGGCGCGCTTTCAGCGTTTTATGATTGCACGACCCTGACGAAGCGGGTTCTGGAAAAATATAACAACTTCGCGGAGTCGAAAAAAATCGATCGACTGCTCGATGATTCTACTACTCTTAAGGAATATCTTCATGGCCGGCAGATAGTAGATATGCTCGAGGATTTTCCGGTCAAAGAACTGACTGGTGAGGATTTTGTTGGGCTTTTGCGAAAGCTGCCGCCGAGGCTCTATTCAATTGCGTCGAGTCTCCGGGCGAATCCGGATGAAGTGCATCTCACTGTCGCTAGCGTGCGCTACCACACGCATGGTCGTGACCGAAAGGGCGTTGCTTCGACCTGGCTTGCGGATTCAGTCGGGCTAGGTCAGAAAGTCTCAGCTTACGTTGCTCCGAACAAGCATTTCAAACTGCCGGCGAGTGGCGATACGCCAATGATTATGGTCGGGCCCGGGACCGGGATTGCGCCGTTTCGGGCGTTTCTCGAGGAGCGTCAAGCGCTTGGCGCGACTGGCCGTAACTGGCTGTTTTTCGGCGATCGAAATTTTTCCTACGATTTCCTCTACCAGCTGGATTTGCGCGATTTCATCAAGGAAGGCGTGCTGTCAAAACTGGACGTCGCGTTTTCGCGCGATCAGCCGGAAAAGGTCTACGTTCAGGATCGCATGAGAGAAAATGCAGCTGAGCTCTGGTCGTGGTTGAACGACGGTGCTGTGTTTTATGTTTGCGGCGACGCGGAGCGGATGGCTCCGGATGTTCACGAGGCGCTTATCGATATAGCGAAATCGGAAGGCGGGAAATCCCAATCCGATGCCGAAGCTTACGTGAA